>NZ_JADXDQ010000017.1:954-35120 GCF_015831295.1 Streptococcus sp. NLN64 | reverse complement strand
ACGTTCTAAGTGACCGAGTTCTCGCTCTTGCTTTTCCCAACTGTATAAAGTGTTGGTGCTAATATTAAATAAAGCTGCTGTTTCTTTACGTGTATGTCCCTCTTTAACATATTCAAGGACACGTTTTTTAAAATCAATTCCGTATGCCATAGGAATAGTATACCACATACAGTTTATAATCTAAAAGACTATACAAAAGAAATCTCTAGCCTTATGACTAGAGATTTCTTTTTGGTATTTGGGACTGAAAAGTCCCTGCTGGATCAATCAACAGAGAACTTTTCAGTCCCAGAAGGTTCATAGGAACTTCATGACTAAAAATTTATTTTTGTGTTCCTTCAAAACCTTCAGCTACTGCTTCTGGGAAGTTTGCTTCAAGGATGGAAGCACAGTGGTCACAGACCATAGCAAGATTTGGATTGCGATTAGTTCCAACACTTGGATCAACACGACGGCAGCGTTGACAAACTTGCCCTTCTGCCGCTTTCACAACAAAGGCTACATTTTCAAAGCTGAGGGCATTTTCAGGTGCTGGCTCAGAGGCTAGGGTCAATTGAGAAACAATGAGCAACTGAGCTAGGTCAGTGTTCAAGGTTTCCAATGCAGCTGCAAGTTCTGTGCTTGGGTAAACAACCAACTCCGCTTCCAGTGATTTACCAATCACTTTTGCAGCCCGTGCTTCTTCCAAGGCTTTTTGAGCTTGGGAGCGGAAGGTGAAGAAAATCTCCCACTCTTCTAGCATTTGCTCAGCCTTGTCAAAGCTTTCAACTTCTGGGAAGTTCGTCAATTGTACAAAGTCAGCTTCTTCAAACTCAAGGTAGGACCAGATTTCTTCTGCGGTGTGTGGAAGAATTGGCGTCAAAAGTTTGGTTAATTTGACAAGAATATCATAGAATACCGTTTGCATCTGGCGACGCTCTAGAGATTTTGCTCCTTCGATATACACAACGTCTTTGGCAAAATCAAGATAGAAAGCAGATAGATCAACTGTGACAAAGTTAACAACTGCCTTATAAACATTCAGGAAGTTGAAATCATCGTAAGCTTGACGGATAGCTGCTACAACTTGGTTGAAGCGGACAGCCATATATTGGTCAACCGTACGAAGATCTTCAAAAGCAACTTGATCTTGAGTCGGATTGAAGTCAGATGTGTTGGCAATCAAGAAACGAAGGGTATTCCGAATCTTCCGGTAGGTCTCAGATACCTGGCTCAAGATATCCATGGAAATACGGACATCATTACTTGTATCCACACTACTTACCCAAAGACGAAGGATTTCAGCACCAAACTGTTTCTCCACATCACTAGGCAAAATTGTATTTCCTAGCGACTTAGACATTTTTTCACCCTTACCATCCAAAACAAAACCTTGAGATAGGAGCTGTTTGTAAGGGGCTACTCCATTGTTGGCAACTGAGGTAATCAAGGATGAGTTAAACCAACCACGGTATTGGTCAGAGCCTTCTAAGTAAAGATCAGCTGGGTATTGCAGATCCTCACGGTTGTTTAAGACCCCATTCCAGGAACTTCCAGAATCGAACCATACGTCCATGATGTCGGTTTCCTTGGTGAAGACACCATTTGGTGAACCTGGATGGCTATACCCTTCTGGCAAGAGATCTTTGGCTTCACGAGCCCACCAGACTGAAGCACCATGCTCTTCAAATAATTGTGCAACATGTTCAATGGTTTCAGCCTCCATGATGGCAGTTCCGTCTTCTGCATAGAAAATTGGAAGAGGGACACCCCAGGCACGTTGACGTGAGATAACCCAATCGCCTCGATCACGAATCATGTTATAGAGACGTGTGCGGCCCCACTCCATGTGGAATTTCACTTGATCAATTTGATCTAAGATTTCTTGACGGAAATCAGATACAGAAGCAAACCACTGAGGAACAGCACGCCAAATAATTGGCTTCTTAGTTCGCCAGTCAAATGGGTAGGAGTGAGTGATTTCTTCTTGCGCCATCAGCAAATCACCCAATTTTTCAAGGACTGTTGGAAGGACCTTGCCATAGAATTGACCCGCAAATTCAGGACCAGCATTGTCCATCATTATTCCACGCTCGTCAACCGTCACGAAAACTTCAAGACCATTGGCAACTCCAACATGGTAATCGTCCTCACCAAATCCAGGAGCCGTATGGACAATACCAGTACCAGAGTCCGTTGTAACGTGATCCCCCAAGATGACCAACTCATCCACTTCTGTATCCCATGGATGTTCGGTAACAATCTGATCAAGGTCTTTACCAGTATAACGAGCAAGTACTTCTACTGCTGACCAGCCAAATTTTTCTGCAAGACGATCCAACAAATCTTCAGCCAGGACAAACTGACGCTCGTCTCCCTCCACAGAAACTTTTACATAAGAAATATCTGCACCAACCGTCAAACCACGTGAAGCTGTAATGGTAAATGGTGTGGTTGTCCAAACAACAATGTAAGTATTGGTATCCAAAACTCCTTTACCATCTTTGACCTTATTGGCATAGTAAAGAGAGTTAGACGTGACATCATGATACTCGATTTCAGCTTCTGCAAGAGCAGATTCAGAGGACCATGACCAGTAAACAGGTTTAGCCCCTCGGTAAATATAGCCTTTTTCAGCCATTTTTCCAAAGACACGGATTTGAGCAGCTTCATAGTCTGGTGTTAAGGTGATATAAGGATGGTCCCAATCACCAGCAACACCGAGGCGTTTAAAATCAGCTTTTTGTTTTTCAACTTGTTCCAAAGCATACTCACGACATAGATTTAGGTAGTCCACCAAATCCATTTCTTTGCGCTTTACACCTTGTTTAGCCAACACTTGTTCAATTGGTAGTCCATGGGTATCCCAACCAGGTACATAAGGTGCATAGAAGCCAGACATGGATTTAGAGCGAACGATAATGTCCTTGGAGATCTTGTTAAGGGCATGACCTACATGGATATTTCCATTGGCATAAGGAGGTCCATCGTGAAGAACAAAGGACGGTTTCCCTTCGTTTAATTCTAGGCGCTTGTTATACAAGTCAGCCTTATCCCACTCTTCTTGCCAGACTGGCTCCTTGGTTGGCAGACCAGCACGCATTGGGAAGCCTGTTTTTCCTAAATTCAAGGTTTCTTTTAATTTCATACAAATCCCTTTCTACAAAAAAACACACCTTGTCATTCCCTAAGGACGACAAAGCGTGGTACCACCTTACTTCAGTAAATTGGCTCACAGTTTCCAATTTACCCTCTTGGTTGATAACGGAACAACCCGTCCTCTCTTACTGCGTTATACAACGGTTGGGAGAGGAGAACATGAAAGGATAATTCAGAGGACAGGGAGTGTAGGACTCACACCAACTCCTACTCGCTTGGACTATACCCTCAAAATCGTGTTTTCATTTCGTTTTGTCACTCCCGGCAAAAATCTGCTCAGGAGTCAATTCATCCATAGATGGTTTCCAAACAAAAAGATAGGAAACCGAATCATGAGCCTATCTAGATGAAAACCATTCATCATTATAAAAGATCAACAGATTCACGTTCGGCTCGCTCAACCGCATCCAGTGCCGCATTCACATCTGCTGCTAAACCTTGATAAGACTGTGTCTCAGCCATTTGATTAGCGGAAGCAATCCGGTTTTGCAATTCTGCGACTTCTACTGGAGAGAACTGACGAGTCATGTCAATAGTCTCCTCTGGAGTGTTCGCTTGATCTTCTCCCAAGGCCGAAACAACAACCTCACGGAAGGCTTCATCACTCGTTTGTACATAGGAAGCAGTTGGTTGCAGAATGTTTTCCCATTCTGGAGAAGTAATTACACTCAATTGACTTTCCACAGCTGAACGGATTTGTTGATGGAAAATACGTGTTTTATTTTTCAATTCTTCAGTCTCAACTGCAACCTTTTTAGCATTGTCTGTAGCTTGACGCAAAATTTCATTGGCTTTAAATTTGGCATCATCTAAAAGACGTTGAGAATCTTGTTCTGCTTGACGAATTATATTGTTAGATTCATCAGAAGCCGTTTGCTTCACTTTCTCAGCCGCATCTTGAGCGATTAAAACAGACTGACTGAGTGAATCTTTCATTTCATCGAAGTAAAGCAGACGCTCTTCCAAATTGCGAACCTGCTCATCTTTAGCCACCAATTGTCGAGTCAATTCTTCAAATTCACGCATTAAAATCTCTAGGAAGTCATCCACTTCCTCGACATCATAGCCACGAAACTTCGTTGCAAATGTTTTATTACGGATATCTTGTGCTGTCACTGCCATATTTTCTCCTTAATTACGTGCAAGTATCTTTAATTCTACCTTTATTCTACCAGATTTCGACAAACCTGTATGGTCTCCAATATAAAACCGACCCTTTCCTCGAACACTGACCACATCTCCCGCTTGAAGCGACCAGCTCACATCTGTCCTCTCCTGATAATTAACCTTTACCCGATTAGCCTTAACCAATTGGGCCGCCTTACCACGGCCCAATTGAAAAGCAGAGGCAATCAGACGATCCAGGCGTAGACTGTCCACAAAAATGGTTTTAATCTGCATATCCTCGTCCACCTGGAGCATGTCCTCTTTAGGAACAGCCTGCAGACGAACCCCCATACGACCAATCTTCTTGACTTCCTGAATCAGAAGTGGAGCTAGTGGGGCTTGAACGAAAACCTGGACTTGGTCTTGTCCAATCAAGATATCACCGAAAACACGTCTATCCAACCCCGTCTGGTGAATCAAGGACCCCAAAACCTGGGGATGAGTCAACTTTCCAAATTGAGCTTGAAAATAAATGGCCAAGAGAACCATTTCAAAATCCTCTGATTCCAGTTGATAATAATCAGGTGCTATGAGCAGACGAGACTGTTCTGTTAGCCACAGGTCGGCAGAATTGTAAATGGTGACCTCTGTTTGCCTGGCCAGATTTTGAACCAAGGTTACTTGGTGCGGATTGAGGAAGTCAGTCAAGACTGGAATATAGTGTTGCTCCACCCGTTGAAGCCATTCCCAAGCCTTTTCTAGAAAAAGCTGATCCTCAGATGTCACATGTTGGGCCAAGGCCCCTATTCCTTTTACCATGAGAAAAATAGAACTGGAAGATAGCGATGCAGAATATCTAGGAGGATGATTACAACAAAGACAGTCCAATCCAAGCCTAGAAATTGCAAACGTAGATTACGGAAGGGTCTTAGAACGGGACTGACAATTCGAATGACCCAATAACCTAAGGGGGTCCTCATGGCTCCCGGGAACCAGGAAAGGATAACATAGGCTATCAAGGCTAGGTTTAATACAGAGAGAAAAAGATCTACAGTTCGATAGAGGTATACGAGAATGTCCATTAGCGTCTCTTCATATCGAAATCAAATTCGATGTTTTGATTATTGGTTCCTTCTGCCACTTGTAAGTCTTCTACATTAATAATAACGTTGGCAGGGGTCAAAAGGTAAATTCCATTGGCCACTTTTTTCAAATCACCAGAAAGAACATAACGGGCACCGTCAAGGTAATCCAAACAACGACGTGCTTGTACCTCTGTCATATATTGGAAGTCAATCAAGACACTTTCATTGCGGATGAGAAGATCCAAATATTTCGGAGTCTCTTCATAGCGACGTGGATAGCGGACATAAATGACGTGCTTATCTTCTGGTGAAGGTTGACCGTTTTGGCGAGCCAATTCCTCTTGTTTTGCATGTAAATCTGTGATGTTTTGTGGTCTACTTGTATTCATAATTTGTGTTTCTCTTTCATCTAAGCTTTGGTGGACAGGTGACTTCTGAGGAAGAGAAAGAGTACCGTCAGAAGCTTTGTTTTGGAGTAGGCTAGTCACCTTGGTGCTAGGCCTACTATTTTCCTGTTCCTCCATACGTGGGTGACTAGTCGTGACTATTTGCTCAGCTTCTTCCGGCACTTCCTCCGGAGCAAAGACTTTCTCTTGGAAGCCATCGCCATCCTCGACAAACAGTCCTCTCAAAAAGTCACCAATATTTTGAAAAAAATGAATGATTCTATCCATGATTGTTTCCTTTTCCGGACTCTTCAAATAGAAGACTGCCGATACGAACGAAGGTGGCTCCATGTTCAACAGCCACTTGGTAATCTGAGGACATTCCCATGCTCAATTCTGTAAAAGGCATCGTGGGATAATTCCGCTGGGATAAGTTTTGTTGGAGCGAATAGGTTGCTTCAAACAAAGCCGCAAGATCATCTGGATTGGCATCTGCTGGTGCCATGGTCATCAGACCTATAATCCTTACCTTATCCAAATTTTCCAGCTCCTTCAATGCCTCTTCCAATTCCTCCAGATAAAAACCATGTTTACTTTCTTCACGAGAAAGGTTGACCTGTAAAAAACAGGTGATCATTTTTTTAGCTCGTTTTTGAATTTCTCTTGCTAGAGAGAGGGAGTCTAAGGCGTGAAAATAGTCTAGTTCATTAATAACGTCCTTAACTTTCCTCCTCTGAAGATTACCGATAAAATGCCAGGTAATCGGCAAATCCGCCAACTCCTCCTTTTTAGCAAGAAATTGAGGCACTCGGTTTTCACCTAGATGGTAAAAACCTGTTTCCTCAACCAGCTTTCTCGTTACCACAGCATCCACATACTTGGTTACTGCGATAATCTGACTTCCTCTTTCTCGCTTGTGACCCCGTGCTTCTGCCAGGCCAACTTGACTACGAACCAACCGAGCCTGTTGTTGAAAGCTCATATTAGCGGTTGCGGAAGAATGGTGGGGTTTCTAGCTCATCATCATCTGAACCGGATTGGTCTTGATAACGCTCTACGCTAGAACCTGATGGGGTTTCTGTTTGACGGGTAATTTGGTCCCGACGTAAATCCCAATTACCAAATGGTGAAATAGCTTGTGATTCATTTTGACGAGGACGACTGGATGCCGGCATATCCACTGGCACATTCATATCATAGGTCCGATCAAATTGACCCGGAACAGCTTGACGAGCAGGTGCTTCTTGTCTTGGGGTGGTATTTTCTGACATACCAGAAACTTTTTCAACCCGATCTTGACGAACACCAGTAGCCACAACGGTCACACGGATTTCACCCTGCATCGTTTCATCGATGGATGTTCCCAACCAAATATTGACTCCATGTCCTGCTGCTTGGTTGACAATTTCTGATGCTTCTTCTGCTTCGGTAAGGGCCATGTCCATTCCACCAGTCACGTTAACAATGACGTCCTCTGCACCGTCAATGGTGGTTTCCAAAAGTGGCGAATAAATCGCTTTACGAGCAGCTTCCATCACACGCTCTTCGCCAGAACCAATCCCGATTCCCATCAGAGCATTTCCTTTATTGGCCATCACCGTCTTCACATCAGCAAAGTCCAAGTTAATCAATCCAGGATGAGTGATTAAATCAGTAATTCCTTGTACACCCTGACGAAGTACATTATCTGCCTCACTAAGAGCTTCCATCAACGGGGTCTTTTTATCTACAATTTCAAGCAGATTGTTGTTGGAAATAATCAACAAAGTATCCACATGTTCCCGAAGTTGATTGATTCCTTCCACAGCAAAATTACCACGCTTGCTTCCTTCAAATCCGAATGGACGGGTAACAACACCGACAGTCAAGGCCCCCAACGATTTTGAGATACGAGCAATTTCAGGTGCTGCGCCAGTACCTGAACCTCCACCCATGCCTGCGGTAATGAAGACCATATCAGCACCCGTGAGGGCTTCAGTAATCGCTTCTTCACTTTCTTCTGCTGCTTGACGACCAACTTCTGGCTGTCCTCCAGCACCTAATCCACGCGTCAACTTTGGACCAAGCTGGATAACTGTTTCTGCCTTTGAACTACTGAGTGCTTGCACGTCGGTATTAGCTGCGATGAACTCAACTCCTGCAACCCCTTCGTCAATCATGCGGTTGATGGCATTTCCACCGCCACCTCCGACACCAATAACTTTAATCACTGCCCCTTGGGCAGCTGCTGCGTCAAATGAAAATGACATCTTCTTTCTCCTTAATCAAACATTGAATTTAATAGGCCACGAACGCGTTTTCCAAAGCCACGAGATTCTTGTACTTCCTCAGTAGCCACTTCCTGATCGACATCTGGTAGAGCTTTACTCGCTTCTGTCTGAGCTTGAGAGACTACTGGCGTTGGATTTGTCTGAAGCGGTTGCTGAACCGGTTGACTCTGTGTTGTCGGCTGCGATCTAAAAGATACAGTAGCTGCTTGCTGTTCTTGAGGAATCTCTCCACGGACTGCACCTTGTGCTAATTGATCTACTTCGGTCATATTTCCAGCATACTCAGCTAAGGAAATGACGTGAGCGAAAGCTGGATTCCGAATTCCAATCTGATTTGGTACGTACAATTTGACTGGAACCTCGAAAATTTCTTGAGCCAACTCAACGATTCCTGGTAGAATGGCTCCACCTCCAACAATCACGATTCCTCCAGGAAGGTCAAGAAGGTGACGTCTTTCGAGGTTTTGTTTAATTTGATCGAAGATATGGCGGACACGAGCTGAAATAATTTCAGACAAGTACCGTTCAGTAACTTCAACCGGTTCAACTTCCCCGATCACATCTACTTGAAAACTTTCTTGAGAACTTGCCAATTCTGGATAAGCTTCACCGTAGTTGACTTTCAGTCCTTCAGCAGTTGCCTGAGAAGTTCGTAGCACTTTGGAGATATCTTTAGTGACATATTCGCCACCTTCTTGATAGATATGAGTAAACTGCAGTTCTTGATTTTTCACAGAGGCTACAGTGGTTTGTCCCCCACCCATATCAATTACGGTTGCACCAAACTCACGTTCTCCTTCATTAAGAACAGATTTAGTCATAGCCAAAGGTGAAATAACAATGTTATCCAACTTCAAACCTGCCCGTTCTACAGTTTTACGAAGGTTGTGTAAGATGGTCCGAGGACCTGTATAGAGAAGGCCACGCATCTCCAGGCGTGTCCCCATCATACCACGTGGGTCCCGAATACCTTGAAATCCATCAACAATGAATTCTTCAGGTACAAAGGTAATCACTTCCCGATCCGGGTTCATACTTTTGGTTACAGCTGATTCCACTACATTGACAACGTCAGTGCTCGTAATTTCTTTGGTCTCATTGGTAACGGGAATCATACCTTGGGTTGGCTCAATTTGCAAGAGACTTGCTGGAAGACCAACGTTTACCTGTCCAATCGAAATGCCCGCCTTTTCCTCAGCCTGGTCAATGGCTTTCTTGATGGCAGTGGCAGCAGCTTCGATGTCGACAATTATTCCATCTTTGACACCAGCACTTTTGGCATTGCTGACACCAATGACATTCATTTCTTCATTGATATATTCGGCTACCAGTATCTTGATGGAACTGGTTCCGATATCTAATCCTGTAAAGAAGCCATCTCTAGCCATTACATACTTCCTCTCTTCTCATACAATCTTCAATCAACTTGAACACTCTAAGGCGTGCTAATCACCGTACATTATAACACAATTCTCCAAAAATAAAAGATTTTTTCTATTAATTTTGGGTTACAGATGACTGCGTTTGGCCTTGTGTTGGCGCGTCTTCACCACTCGATTCCTGGCTAGCTTCTTCCTCACTTGCAGTAGGAAAACCATAGGCACCCGCTTCCATGTCAATGGTTGTTGGCTCTTTCACATCTTTTACGATAGAAGGATAATAGATTAATTTGCGACTAAATTCCGATAACGGAACCAAGACCTGATTCCCATCTTGCATCTCAACTTTCACCAGATCCTCTGAAGCCTTACTTGGAGTCGAACGAATGCTGATAATACCTGAGCGAATTTCTTGATCCAATTGCAAGAGTTGTTCACTCAATTGTTTGTACAAGTTGTCCCCCTGCAACTGCGTGCGGATGGAATCCCTCGGAATCGCACTCTCTTCAATAGATTCTGTAATTTTTTCTCCATTGGCCAAAATTGGAAAAGCTTTTCCCTTCTCAATCTGATAAGCCATAATGGCATACTCTTCAACCTGAATAGGAAAAGTCGTGGGAAATTGATAACCAACTGATACCTGACGAACCCATGGACTTGCTTTTTTAATCCGTCGCTCATATGTATTCCGGTTTTGTAAAACCGTTAACGTATAGTCTCTTGGGTCAACTTGTGTCGCAGCTACAAGAACCCTCTGATCTTGGTGATCATTTCCCGTCACTCGAAATTCTTTCAATTTAGAATAGGGACTAATGAAATAAGCTGACACAATCGTTACGAAGGTAAACAAGAGAAAGACTGGTACCAGACGAATGACATGGCGGCGTGCTTTTTTTGTTCGCTCGCGGCGCGCTAGCTTTTGAACTCGACGAAATTGCCGCTGTTCTTGCTTTACTTTTCGTTGGGCAGCTCGTTCTTGTTGTCTTTCCAGTCGAGCTGCCTTTTGACTCTCACGATTGATGTTAGGGTTCTTATCGCTTTCACTCTGCTGACGAGCAATGGATTGAACCTTTTGCTCTTCTTCAAGAATTTCTTTAGCCGTCGGATCAACGATGCGACCCAGGCGCTGGGCGATATTTCGCTGCCGCTCATGCTCAGCCCGAATACGTGCCGCATCCTTTTGGGCTTGGTATTCACGACTTCGACGTTTCCATTCCTCGCGGTGGCTATTCCCTTTTTTATCCTCGTCAGACATTAGCGGCCTCCTTCGTCTATTTCATTCATCAAAACCTGATAGAAGGCATCCAAGCTGATCAAATCCACGCTATTACTCATGGCATCACGATAACTATCTGCCCTAGTGAGGACTCGATCAATACCATTTTCCAATTTTTCCAGGTTGAGGTCTGGCTCTTGGATAGTGATGCTGTAGCCCTTTTTCTCAAAATAGGCAGCATTTTCCAATTGGTCTCCACGACTTGCTTCTTTCCCTAAAGGAACAATGATGTGTAACTTCTCTAGGGCTACTAACTCAAACAAGGTATTAGAACCACCTCGTGTCACTACCAGATCCGCCAGTTCCATCAAATCACGATAGGTTTCACGCGCAAAGGCCAGGCGATAGAGACCTGGAGAGGATTCTTCCAAATCCTTGTTTCCTGTTAGATTGATAATGTTATAGCACTCCAATAATGACTCACGATGTTGATCGATAAAATCGTTGAAGACCTTGGCACCACCAGATCCACCTATGAAGAGAAGGGTTCTTTTGTCAGGGTCAAACAGTTCAGACGCCATTTCCTTAATGTCATTTGACAAGTCGTGAAATCCTTTTTCAACTTTGGAAATAGCTCCGACATGCTCTACGCGCGTGTAGTCCCCTTCTAATTGGAAGGTAGAAAAGAGACGTTTCGAGAATTTATAGGCAATTTTATTGGCCAAGCCCATACTTAAATCTGACTCATGGATGTAGGCTGGAATCCCCAACAATTTGGCCGCAACAACTGGTGGAACTGAGACAAATCCACCCTTGGAAAAAAGGGCCTGAGGTCGAATCTTTAAGAGATAAGAGAAGGATTGGACAGTCCCCCAAGCCACCTTAAATACATCCCAAAGGTTTTGCCAGGAAAAGTAGCGCCGCAATTTCCCTGTTGCGATGGAATGGAACTGGACATCATATCCACTTTTTTCTAATTGTTCAAATTCAATACCTTTACGGTCACCAATGTAGTGAACTTCCCAGTCATTGGCGATAAATTTTGGAATCAAGAGCAGGTTCAAGGTTACGTGCCCGACCGTTCCTCCACCTGTAAACACAATTTTTTTCATTTTTCTGCTAACTCCTTGACCGCAGCGAGGAAGACTTCCCCTCGTTCTTCAAAATTTTTATACATGTCCCAGCTAGCATTGGCAGGGCTAAAAAGCACTACATCGCCTTTTTCTGCCAATTCAAAAGCTAATTTAGTTGCCGCAACCACTTCTTGAGCAGGGTGGCTGGCCACCCCTGCTTCTTGTGCCAAAAGCTCCAACCGCGGACCAACTTGACCCAAGGTTACTAAGGCCTTAAGGCCTTGGATGTCAGGGAGTAGGTCGCTCAAATCGTTCCCCCGATCAAGACCACCCGCAATCAAGATGACACGTGCATTGTCAAAGCCAGACAAGGCTTTCTGGGTCGCCAGAATATTGGTAGACTTGCTATCATTGTAGAACTGAACCCCATCAACTGTCCCCACCTCTTGAAGGCGATGCCGGACGCCAGAGAAACGACTCAAAGCACTCTCGATAACCTGATTGTCTATCCCTAAAAGTTTGGTCACCAAAATCGCTGCAAGGGCATTTTGAATATTGTGCTCACCTGGAACCCCCAAATCAGCTGCTGCCATTATACGCTCCCCTTGATAAACCAAGTCACCCTGTTCCAGGTAAGCCCCATTCACTTTCTCTTTTGTTGAAAAAATAAGGACCTGTGCCTTGCTACCTGGGGCTAGCTCCTGGCTAAGAGCTTGGTCACCGTTGAGGATCAGGAAATCATCCTGGGTCATCTGGGCTTGGATGGCCCACTTGGCTTGAATATACTCCTCGAAAGACTCATGATAGTCCAAATGGCTCGGTAAAATATTGGTGATTACTCCAATATGTGGATGGAATTCCTCCACACCCATTAATTGAAAACTGGACAACTCCATGACTACCTGTTGATCAGCTCCAACCTCTGGTAAAACCTCGGATGCTGGGAATCCAATATTTCCAGCCAAAACTGGTTGACTTCCCGCTTCCTCTAGAATGGCTGCCACCATCATAGTGGTCGTTGTTTTCCCGTTGGAACCGGTGATTCCGATCAATGAGTGTGGGTAAACCCGGTTGGCAACTTCGACCTCTGTCCAGATAGGCAATCCCTTAGCCTTAGCCGCAGCAACCATTGGATGACTATAGGGAATACCAGGATTTTTAATCATCAACTCAAATCCTTCTTCCAAAAGTTCTAGTGGGTGTCCGCCAGCTACCACTCGGATCCCTTTTTCAACTAATTCACGAGCCTGTGGACTCTCCTCCAGCGCTTGACCTTCATTCACAGTGACCTCCGCTCCCAGTTTGTCTAAAAGCAGGGCAACCGCTCTCCCTGAGCGGGCTAATCCTAATACGATAATCTTCTTTCCCTTAAATTCATTCACATTCTTCATATACTCGCTCCTTCACACTGTCTATTTTACCATTTTTCAGTCAAAAAATTCCCCAAGCTGAATGCACAACTTGGGGAATTCATCATTTACTGCTTCTTGGAAAGACCTTATCCCAATTAATTTTGGGAATGGGAATAAGAGGCTCTCCTCCACCCTTTACGGACAAGCGTCGCAAATCTTTCAAACTAAAATAAGCCAGGGCCAACATGGCAGCCCATATAAAGATTTCCGCAGGAATTCGGAAAAATTGTACCACACCAACTGCTAGAAGGATCATAAAGAGGACTCCTAACAGCACAAGACTAACAATATTAAAAGTACCTTTAATATTGGAGGGAGCTGCAAAGATATAGAACAAAAGTATCAGGATAATGATAATGATGTAAAACATACTTCCCTCCTATGCTTCGTCTTATTCAGCCGCTGCTAGCTTCTTTTTCTTGTTGGCTTTTTCCCGCTCAGCTTTATTCAAAATTTGTTTGCGGAGGCGGATAGATTCTGGGGTTACTTCCATGTACTCATCGTCATTGAGGAACTCCAAAGATTCTTCCAAAGTAAGGATCCGAGGTGTTTTGATGACAGAGGTTTGGTCCTTAGTAGCCGAACGGACGTTGGTCATCTGTTTAGCCTTGGTGATGTTCACAGTCAAGTCATTCTCACGTGAATTTTCCCCAATAATCATACCTTCATAAACTTCTGTACCAGGATTTACAAAGATGGTTCCACGTTCTTCAATGGACATGATAGAGTAGGTTGTTGCTTTCCCTGCATCGATGGAAACTAGGGCACCACGGTGACGGCCGCCAATTTCACCAGCAATGGCAGGAAGGTATTGATCGAAGGTATGGTTCATGATTCCGTAACCACGAGTCATAGAAAGGAATTCTGTTGAATAACCAATCAATCCACGGGCTGGTACCAAGAAGACCAAACGCGTTTGACCGTTACCAGTCGCAATCATATCCAACATCTCACCTTTGCGCTCGGATAGGCTTTGGATAACAGAACCTTGGTATTCTTCCGGAGTATCAATTTGCACACGCTCGAATGGCTCCATTTTGACACCATCAATTTCCTTGATGATAACCTCTGGGCGGGATACTTGCAATTCGTAACCTTCGCGGCGCATGGTTTCAATCAAGATAGACAAGTGCAATTCTCCACGACCTGACACAATCCATTTATCAGGTGAATCTGTTGGATCAACACGAAGTGATACGTCTGTCTGCAATTCAGCCAAAAGGCGCTCTTCCACTTTACGTGAGGTAACCCATTTTCCTTCACGACCAGCAAATGGTGAATTGTTGACCAGGAAGGTCATTTGAAGAGTTGGCTCATCGATACGGAGGACTGGAAGAGGCTCAACTGCATCCACAGGTGTGATCGTCTCTCCAACGAAGATATCTTCCATACCAGATACAGCAATCAAATCACCAGCTTTGGCTTCCGTAATCTCACGACGTTCGAGTCCAAAGAAACCAAAGAGCTTAGTTACACGGAAGTTTTTAGTGGTTCCGTCCAATTTGGAAAGAGTAACCTGATCCCCGACCTTAATTTGGCCACGGAAAACACGACCAATTCCGATACGACCCACAAAATCGTTGTAGTCTAACAAGGAAACTTGGAATTGAAGGGGCTCTTCTGAATTATCAACCGGTGCCGGAATGTGGTCGATAATGGTATCAAAGATTGGAGCCATGGTTTTTTCTTGATCGGCTGGATCATCTGACAAGGAAGATGTTCCATTGATGGCAGAAGCATAAACCACTGGAAATTCCAATTGATCATCATCCGCACCTAGCTCGATAAAGAGTTCCAATACTTCATCCACAACCTCAGCTGGACGAGCTGAAGGTTTATCGATTTTGTTCACCACCACAATTGGTGTTAAATTTTGCTCAAGAGCTTTTTTCAAAACGAAACGGGTTTGCGGCATGGTTCCTTCATAGGCATCCACAACCAAAACAACACCGTCGACCATTTTCATGATCCGCTCAACTTCCCCACCAAAGTCCGCGTGACCTGGGGTATCCATGATGTTGATACGCACACCATCATAAGCAACGGCGGTATTTTTAGCCAAGATAGTGATTCCACGCTCTTTTTCAAGATCGTTCGAATCCATCGCACGCTCAGACAATTCAGTCCGTGCATCCAAAGTTTCTGATTGTTTTAATAACTCATCCACCAGGGTTGTTTTCCCGTGGTCAACGTGGGCAATGATTGCGACGTTACGGATATCTTCTCTTAATGTTGACATGATTTCCTCAAATCTTTATAGTTTATACTCTTCAAAAATCTCTTTTAACCGTTGTCAGGTCAGACAGTCTGGCAGACCAACTTAGTTTCTAGTTGAAAAACGAAGTTTTTGTCAACTTTGCCCTACCCTATTTGAAACTTTCTTTGAAGTTTCATCAGCAAGCTCAGAAACTCCTCCAGAGATTTCGACCTGTTCGCGGCTCACATCCTAGCTTAGACATTGATTTTTATTGAGTATTATCCAACACATTATACATGAAATAAAAATCAGTGACAAGCTATGCCAACCAAGAAAGGGTTTTCCTGGCTAATCCGCATTCAATCGAGAATTCATACTCATTACATTTCAAAATCTGAATGTGTTAATCCTTCTCGCCGAACCCTCAGTTCTGTCTTCATCGGATTGCCTTTTCAGATTTCGAACTGTTTCGAGTATCAATAACGGATGTAGTTCAATATGCTCCTAAAAAAGAGTGTGAGACAGAACGATTTTTACAAAATTGTTCGTTACAAGTCTTTGTTTCAAGTTGTAAGCTGAAACGGTTTCTCCCCAAACCGACCTCGCTCTGTTATTGTTAGGCTCGGGTTCAAACAGTCTCTTCCCAGACTGTTTGAATCCCACCTCCGGTCTAAAGGCATGTTGAATGCCTCTAGAGTTTCTAAATGAAATGAACGAAGTTCATGTCAATGTTGATTCGGTTACTTTCGGAGGTCAAAGAGTCAGGAATTGACTCTTTGAGTATCTGGATAAGAGAACGTGAAATGTTCTCTCAATAAAAGCGAACGAAAGTGCCAATCAACCACTGCGTCAAAGTGAATTCACTAACTAAAATAGGATGGTTGAGACTTTTGTCCCAACCTCCCAATTATGAATTCGAATTTTCCTTTACTTTTCCATTCCAAGAATCAAGGCCTCCGGCCAATAAGTAGAGGTTGCGGTAACCCTGCTTGCGAAGATAAAAAATGGTATTGGTCACTGAAGGACCGCGGTTATTGTCATAAAGCAATATAGGCTTATTTTTAGACAAGGCTGCCAAGCTATCCTTGATCTGATTAGCAGGAATATTGCGTGCTCCAAGAATATGTTTTTCCCGAAAAGCAGCAGGCTCCCGCACATCAATCACCTGTCCACCTCGGATCATAGAAGCAAACTCAGCATTTTCCACCAAAGTTGCTGCACGACGTAAGCGCCAATAGTTAAAGCCCATCCAACCTAAAAATCCAAGCAACACGATTAAAAAACCAATCATTTTTCCTTCTTCTCCTTTTGTTCTAGATAAGCCAATTCTTCCTGATGTTCTTTTTTCAAAACCAACTGGGCTTGGATATAATCCAAACGGTCCATAATCCCAGCATCATAAAGGCGTTCCAACTCTATCTGTGCCAATTCAATATCATAGAGTCGCTTTCCCATATAAATCACGAGCCCATAGCCCTTTAAAAATTGCTGAACATCATAAAAATTTTTCATAGGCTTAGTCTACTACAATTTAATCCCCCTCGCAAGATTTGCGGATACTTTTCGAATATAGAGATATGACAGACCTACTCATCTTCTTTCTGGGAGCAAGCCTGGCTTCATTTTTGACAGCTTGGGCTGATCGCTACCCCCAATCAATCCTCTATCCGCCTAGCCATTGCATGACTTGCCGAATACCCTTGAAGTGGTGGGAGCTAATCCCCATCCTTTCTTTTGTATGTCTTTTCGGGAAGTGTCGCTACTGCCTCGCCTCCATTCCCCTAGCCAGTCTAGCCAATGAGATTCAGGGAGGATTGATCGCCTATGCTTACAACCAAGGCTGGCTGACCCCTTCCTGGACACTCTTTCTCTTTATGAGCCTCATGCTCAGCCACTTCGATCGCAAATCCACGTCCTTCCCTCTCTGCTTCTGGCTGATTCCCCATTGTATATTAACCCTCCTGCAAGGCCTCCATATTTCCCCCTATTTTCTCGTCATCATGCTGGTATTTGCCTTTTTCCCATTGGGAATGGGGGCTGGCGATTGGGCCTACCTCGCAAGTCTGAGTCTGCTCCTGCCCCTTACGGACTTGCTGCTTATTCTCCAACTTGCCACTTGCCTCGCTGTAATCGATTTTTTAGGTAAAAAAAGAAAGGGAGCTTTGCCCTTTCTTCCCTTTTTGCATACAGCTTTATTACTTGGTTGGGGTTGGCAACACTTGCCTTTTTTCTAACCAGAGATAGGTTCGGTAGGCTAGATAGGCTCCTAAAGTATTTGTCCACAAATCATCTATTTCAAAAACGCGGTTGAAATCCCACAGATAGTCCAGCAGCAATTGGCCAAGCTCTATCGATAAGGACAGGTAAAATCCTAACCATACAATCTTGTGCAGAGTGCGAAAGTTTGGTTGGAGTACTAAGATTCCTAAAAGTAAGGGATAGAGCAGAAAAATATTTAGGGCATTTTGCAAGAGTATTGTCAGTAAATGCATGAAGCTGGTGGCTTGATTTAGATTCCAGAGGCTGTTTAGGGGAGTCAACAAGAAAGCCAGTCGTCCCCGATAGAAAACACCAGGAGTTGGCAGGTCTGGATTCGGGATCTGCGGCCTGAAACAAAAAAAGAGAATCAAAAAGGTGTAACCTACTGTCAGACCTATCCAAAATGGAGGTGACTGCAACCAATAATAGACTCGCCTCATCCCCGCTCCTGTTTCTTGCGAATGGAGAAATTCCGGCTGACCGACGGTTTATAGGCAACTGTTGCTTTACGCCAGCTAACCCGTTTCTGCTTGCGACCTTCTTTGTGCCTAGAATCTCGCTTACGTTTTTGATTTTTATTAGGATAGATTGGATGGGCATTTTCGAGTACAAAGTAGGCTGCCCCGAAACTACAGTACTCAAGAAGATACTCATCTAAGCGCGAAATCTTAGACCAGGTATGCTCTGCTCGCTTATCCCGATAAAATCCTTTAAGGCGCAATTGCTCGTTGCTCCAATCACCCACGATATAGTCAAATTTTAAGAGCAGATTGGAAAATCGTTGACTAAAACTCACTGGATCAAAAGCTTCGCCATAATCTGTTAAAAGAGTAAAAATGACTTCCTCAGCCTCAATCCGATCCCCTTGCCGAGTAAATTGGGGACCAGGAAAGCGATTGTAATTATAGAGTTCTGGATCAATAACCTTACGCATAAGCTTCTCCTTTAGTCTTTCCTTTTGGTATCTTCTAAGTATTTAATGGCATCGTCCAAGGTTTTAACCGGTACAATCTTCATAGAAGTCCCCAATTCTTTAGCTGTTTCCTTGGCCTCCTCCGCATTGGATTTCGCCTTTGGATTCGCTTTTTTCTCTTCATCTGTTAAAGGATTATCTGGGACAAAGAAAATTTCTGCGCCTGCCTCATGGGCTGCAACCACTTTTTTATCTGCTCCGCCAATTTCGCCGACTTTACCATCTTCGCTAATGGTACCTGTCCCAGCAATAATCCGTCCATCACGTAAGTCTGGATCCGCGAGTTGAGTATAAATGGCCAAAGAGAACATGAGACCTGCACTAGGACCTCCAATCCCTTCAGTTGAAAATTCAATCGGGGTGTCACTTTGAACCTCAGTTCGGTCAATCAATCCAATCCCGATTCCATTTTTCCCATTTTCCAGTTTGATTATTTTCCCCTTTTCAGACCGATTTTCTCCCTGGTCTTCAAATTCTACGCTGATTTCATCACCAATTTTTAATTTGCCCACATAATCCATCAATTCTTGGGAACTTTTGAAAGTCTTACTATTAACACCGGTTACTGTATCACCAAGATGCAGTATATTTTTAAAAGTAGAATCCTCAGCTAAGCTCAAAACATAAACCCCTAAAAATTTCATCTCAATTTCTTTTTTAGCCTTGGTTAACCCCTGGTATTTGGCGAAATTTTGAGACGTTTGCATGTAAAATTGATTAATCCGCTGATACTCCTCATCACTAGCACCACCGGTCAAATCCGCTGCTGGAATAATATCTGTATGAGGCGTTAAACCGGCATACAGCATGAGGGGTAAGTTTGCTCGAATAACCCCTATTGTCACAAACTGGTACTCGCCATCTGCCTGATCCTCTTCCTTATTAACCCGTAGAACAGAGCTAACAGCATCTGACCCACCTGGAACCTCGATATAGTAAGGCAGCGGAATCCAGAAGGAAATAATCAATAATCCTAAAAGCACTACTGGCAGCAGCCAAAGTTTCCTACGTTTATTTTTCGTTTTCATATTTTTTCAACACCATTCCAAGCACCGGAGTCGGTACATATTCTGAAATATCTCGTCTAAAATGAATCAATTCCCGCATACGGCTGGAACTAATGGGAGCTAAATCTGGCTGGGCTATCAAATAAAGAGTCTCCAGCCCCTCTGTCAAACGACGATTGAAATAATCCATATTGGCTTCATAAGCAAAATCCTCCGAGTTTCGCAAACCTCGGAAGAGAACATCGATGTATAACTCCCGCGCAACATCCGCCAACAGCCGATCTTCAACAAGAATAATTTTTACATTGGGGACATTCACCAGAGACTCTTGAAGAATTTGAAACCTCTCTTCCATCGTAAAGAATCCTGACTTATTCGGGTTTGCAAAAATTCCCACATATAGGATATCTACCAATACAGAAGCTCGTTCAATGATATTTACATGCCCATTTGTCAGGGGATCGAAAGAACCTGCATATAAGCCCTTATTGACTTTCATAAATGGTCACCTTTGAAATTCCGTAGACTTTCTCTTTCCACTTGTAATTCGTTCCTATGGAATCGGGTAAATCAACTCCCTTATCGGTTTCACAAACAATCAAGGCACCTGAAGCTAAAAGCTGCTTCTGCTCTAACTCTAAGACTGTCTGCACAATGGTTTCCTTGGCGTAGGGAGGGTCCAATAAGACTAAATCAAAGGGCTGATTCAACTGGGTCAAGGCACGCTTAGCCTCCATTCTCATCAACTGAAAACAAGAAGTCTCCTTGGTCATCTCAATATTGGCCGCTACTACAGCCTGAGCACGACGATCTTTTTCAACAAGCACCGCCTGGTCCATCCCCCGTGAAATCGCCTCAATACCCAAAGAGCCTGAACCAGCATACAAATCCAATACATGCCCCCCATCAAAATAGGGACCGATCATACTGAAAATGGCCCCTTTTACCTTATCTGTTGTCGGCCGAGTTGTCTGCCCAGCCAGGGTCTTAAGTGGTCGCCCACCATACTTTCCTGCTACTACTCTCATACCTGTTATTATACTCCATTTTATCTGTTTTTTACAAGATTCCACATAACATAGACCATAAAATCACAAAAGGTCCTGTTCGACTGGTGCTTGAACAGGACCCTTGAATGAAGGTTTGGAGATTTTTCCAATTTCAAATGGAAGCTTTAATAAATTTTTCGTCTGCTATTTATTTCAATTTTTTAATACCCAAGCGCCGACAAATCCAACGACAACTCCGGTTGTAAATGCGACCATACACGTATCTCCTCGTAATATAAGTTTAGAGGGTTATTAAAACCCAGTTTGAACAATAATTGTATAAATACTTGACTATTGCAATGTTTCCCAGAACAATAGAGTTATGGAAAGGACTCATGGTTGTTTCTTATCCTCCTCGCAAGGTGGCCGTAATAAAGGGTTCTTGCGGTGTGCAGTTTCTTGTAATGCTTCCAATAATGGACAAGGAGAAACGGACTGAATTTCATGAATGTACCTAACCCCATTTGCCCGAAAAGCCTTGGCTCCACCAAGCTCCACAGCAAAGGCCATGAGGGGGAAGAACCCCTCCTTCTTCCCGATACAAGGGTTCGCCCGGTAAAGCCTAGCAAGACACAATTAAACCGCCCCTGATTTAGTGGAGAAATTCTTTTTTGTTCAAGCCGATTCATCAATCTACCTCATGAAACTTTTGAGCTCTAAAAACTAAATTTAGTGGAGATTAATCTTTGAAAATACCCCCCCCCCCCCGACTTTTCATACATATTTTCATATCTCGAGGATTCTAGTTTTTCCAACTCCAATTCGCGCGCAAATTCAAGCAAGCTGATACCAACCGAAGCAAGCAATTGATCAAAATTGGACAGAGATACATTTTTCTTCCCCAATTCAAATTGACTCAGCAATTGAGGGCTGATGATATCTCCAGCAGCTTCTTTTAGACTCACTTTTCGTTCCTTTCGAATTTTACGAAAGGCTTTTCCATAACAACTGACTCCCATAAGCAATCCTACCTTGTAACTTTTATCACATATTTATTATACAGATTATTGGCCAAAAATTCAATTCCCTCTTAGTTTCCATCCAAACTAGACTCTCATTTTTTTTACCAATTTTTAACCTCTAGTTAACCAAACCTGATTTTCTTTTTTTATTTTCTTACAATAAATTAAAAAAAGGAGATTTTTATGAAGAAGAATTATTTGAAAAAAGTAACCCTGACCTCCGCCACAACTCTCAGTCTACTTCTAACGACAGGTATTGTTATGGCCGAAGATGAAACTAACAGCCCTAGCTCAGAGACGATAACAAGCACTCAAAACACTACTGAAGAAAGCACTGATAGTAGCGAAACTAGCTCCTCCGTAGAGGAAACAGAGAACTATATTCCTGGGCAAGGGAAATTAGAAAATATAGGATTTCAAATTCATCCAGATGGACTCTCCGTAGACTTTCATCTAACTGTCACTAATCTACCCGAAAACAAATTGAAAGGTGCTAATAGTGTGTTTGCTACAGTCTTGAGGAATCAGAAAACCAACGGAGACTATATTGGTAGCTCGAATCCTTATATTACTGGAAATTTCATGGATCTTGCAGTCACACTGAGAAGTTCTAAAGAAGAGTTACCTGTTGTTGAATTTAGTTTGTATTTTGGGGACTCATTTGAACAAAAGTCTGAAACAAAGAACTTTAAAGCAGTAATCAGTGAAAAGGGAATCATTCGGTATATTGCTGATGCTTCTGGTATTATTATTGCCACGAGACCAGGCGAAAACACGATTCAAACTCTAGCTGAGTTTGATACAAGTGAAAATTCTAGTTCAACTGAGAAATCTAGTTCACCCGAGAAATCTAGCTCCTCTGAGAATTCTAGTTCCACTCAGTCAAAATCTAGCAGTCAAAGTTCAAGCCAGAATAAAAGCGAATCTGAAGATAAACTCACCAGTTCAACAAGTAGTAGTTCTTCGAGTTCAAAGGAAACTAAGACAGCTTCCTCCAGTCCCACTCAATCAAATTCCTCAAAGCAGCCTACAGCAACAACTAGTAAAATTCCAAGCAAGTTGGTTGGGACCTGGACCCAAAATGGTGACACTATCATCATTCATGCAGACGGCTCAGGGACGCACAAAAGCAGCAATGCTACTTCAGACTTTATCATTTCAGAAGTCCTTGATCATGGCAATGGCAATTACGAAATAGTTGATCAAAAAGAAGCGATGAAATTCTATCGTCCAGGAACCTGGGGAATTGAAGGCATGCGCAAAGTACTGCTTGGTTTTAATCTAACAGGTGACACCCTTAAACCAACCATGTGGGTAGCCGATGGTCCAGGTCAAGATGCTCCAATTGATTTTGAAAATAGTTACAAAGAGGAAAGCACTTATACCCGTCAACAAAATCAATCTGAAACAACGGAAAGTCAGTCTCAAGTTGAAGACAAAAAACAAGAGAATACGACCAACAACACATCTTCTGAGACACCTGAGACATCTGAAAACAGTCAGACAAGTACTCAAATGACCCCACAAAAAACTAAGAAACGTACAGGAATTACCCGTTTCTTACCAAACACTGGTCAGGAGGCAGCAGCTTACATTGGAGTCATTGGTCTAGCTATCCTTGGACTAGCCTACTTCCTCATTCGCACTAAACCAAAGGATAAATAAAAGCACTTATAACTTTTACCCATACTTGTATACAAGTCCTCACTAGATGAAAGGCTAGTGGGGATTTATAATTAATCATAATCCAATTCTATTTTTACCAGGGAGATAACGATTTTGAAAAAGAAATTCACTTTTGCCTTTCTACCTAAATTCATTTTCAACCTAGTTCTACTAGCTTTTCTATCGTTATATCAGTGTTCACAAATATTTGCAGAGGATCAAAAACAAGTTCTTCCCACAGAAGTAACCGGTACATGGACTGGAGGAAACTATAATGTTAACGATCTTCCACAACAGACAACACTTATACTAAAAAAAGATGGTGACGGAAATCTGTTCACTGATAAATATGAACAGAACTTTAAGATTGACAAATTAATTAAAACTGCTGATGGTGGTTATGTCGTCTATTCAAAAAATTTTAGGGATAGTCAAGATAAGCAATATTTGCTATATGTTAATGGGGATTTACTTGAAATATATGATCGAAAACTGCAAAATAATAGTTCATTAAATGAACATCAAGCCTCAACACTTTCAAGAAATGAGTTTGATTTCTCGACCAGATATTTACGAGATATGGATCCAACAAAACTGAAATCAAAACCAAGTACTGAACCAGTTTGGAACGAGATTAAAGCAAGCAAACTTAAATCTTTTATGGAGGAATATGTTCGATCAGGACTTCAACAATTTGGTGCCAATTCCAATAATACCGTTCAATATAATGCAGAAGAACTTGATTTAAATGATACTTTAGTCCATATGGGTGTTCATGGCTTTTTAAAAGGAAGTCGCATCCTTGTAGGACATAAAGAAAATAGAAGTAGTGAACTTCTGGCTATTAATCGGGTACTTGTTCAAACTTCTAAGGACGGCAGTGGTACTGCCCAATACAATATTTTATCAAGCTACGGAATATCCTCAGAACACTTTCCTCTAGCTCACTTCTATTTCACCATAAATGAAGGCAAACCTCTAGTTCTTATGTCTCAACAAACGCAAGGAAATGAACTCGGAATGTATTACATGTATCCCTCCTACGACCCCAAACTCCAAGAAGCCTTTGCTGCAATCGTCAATGAATAAAAACAAAAATCCCAATTCTTCTCTCCATAGAGACTGAGAATTGGGATTTTCTTATTGACTGACCACCAAAGCTCGTCCCCAATCTGTATCCAAAATGGTTTGGAGCATGGCCACCTTGTAGCGGGCAAATTTTAGAAAGAGAACTTGGAGATCTTCGAGCTGTTGAAGGAAGTCTTGGCAATCTTTCTCAAATTGAGCACGATTTAGACGAAAAGGCTGGAACCCCTCTACCTGTAAAAAAGTGAGAATGGTCTCGAAATCTAGACCAACCAAAAGGGAATGGTGACGATTTTTTAAGTGGTTATTACTTCGTATATCATCCTCCATATCTCCTACCAGATAGTCATCGACATAAGCCTCCTCTGTTCGATCAGACCAAGGGACTGGTGTAGGTAGGCTGCGTCCATAATCATAGTTAATCAGGCGAGCTTGGCCACTCACTTGGTCAAAAACCACTGCATAGTTTCCAGCATTGGTATGCCGATCCTGGTTCAAAGTCAAGATGTCCAAAGCAATTTGATCTCGTAAGAAGGCCCGTGCCTGTGGTTCATCAATTCCGTCAAAAGAGGAATAGAGCTTCACCAAATAATGAAAGCGTTCCAAGGGTGGACTGTCGACAACTTTTTGGGCAAAGGTCTCTAAAGCAGTGAGTACCTTTCGTTCTCGTTGCCGAGGATCACTAAGAACCCAGTCCACTTCGGTTTCCTTGGTCAAAAATGGGGACAAGGTTCCCGACTGTAAGCTTTTACCATCATCAATCATCAGAAATTGATAGCGAGCATGGCTATCGGTATCCAAGCCTGAGAGATTTTCGATTAAAATCGATACCAAGGTCTCGGCTACTGAGGAATAGCTATAGTCATAATTCCCGGCTTCCCAGTCATCTCCAAATTCCGGATTAACATTATCCCGCTTCACCATAACAGGTTGACCTTCCTGTAAGAAAACATCCTTATGTTGATTGCCTTTGAGAAGATTATCGCCGAAGGTCTGACCGCTCTCTAGCATCAGCTTCCCATCTAGGATTCGAGCTTCCTTAAGGGACAACGGACCATCCTGATTGGGAAGGTCTAGGGTTAGATATGGTTCCTTGGCAGAGAAAGCCATTCCTGACGGAATCTCTTGTAGGAGTTCTTTCAAACTGCGATTGTCTGTCCGGTAATTGGTCCGAATCAAATAATTTAATTCTGCCTCCAAACCAACATAGGTCTGTTTATTTTCTGGAAAAACCAAGCTCGTAAAAGAACCTTCAGAATGGGGCTGACCGTTCCTAATGATTGGCTGGGCTGTTTTCTCCTCAGGATTCACCTCAAAGGATATCAGAGAATAGTTCCCTAATTTCAAATCAACTTTCATAAACACCTCCATGCACATAGCTCATTTCGAAATCAAAATACTCGAATCATTCAAAGAATTGACTAAGCAGTCGATTACTGTTGTTCAACAAGTCAGGGTGACCAGTTGAATATCGTCGATGAGGTGTGCCTGCATGCAATCAATAAACTCCCTATCAGGCTTGACAAGGTCAGAATTTGATATTAGACTTCCTGCGGAACTAATGTATTTGATCCAATTTCACAGCAGGAAATAGCGCATAACCACACTGAAATATCTTGTGACTTAGTCTTTTTTCAAATGAGAACTCCGATGAATCTCAAGTTCCGTCACTGTTTTGCAGGAAGTCTATTTAATGAGTATTTCACAAAACCCCACCAGTCTTCACCAGCGGGGTCCTCTATTTTATACCAATTTTTTCATTTCTGCAATCCGTTCTTGGGTTGCGTCAAATTTTGCCTGGTAATCGGCTTGTTTCTCTTTTTCTTTTTGAACGACTTCCGGTTTGGCATTGGCTACGAAGCGCTCATTGCCCAATTTTTTAGCAACCATATCGAGCTCTTTTTGCCACTTAACCAACTCTTTGTTCAAGCGTGCTAATTCTTCTTCAACATTGAGCAAGTCTGCCAATGGGAGGAAGATTTCAGCACCAGAGATAACCGCGCTCATGCTGAGTTCTGGTGCCTCCAAATCAGCCGCAATTTCCAAGTGCTCTGGATTGGTGAAGCGCTTGATGTAGGTGACATGGTCTTGGAAGAAGCCTTGCAAGCCTGCATCTTTGGTTTTAATCAAAATGCTAATGGGCTTAGACGGAGCTACGTTCACCTCAGCTCGTGCATTGCGGACAGTCCGAATCAAGTCCTTGAGACTTTCAACTCCAGCATGAGCTTCCTCATTGACAAAGCTTGGATTCACCACTGGATAGGCTGCATGGACAATGCTTCCTTCTGCATATTGTCCATAGATTTCCTCAGTTACAAATGGCATGATTGGATGCAAGAGTCGCAAAATTTGATCCAAGGTATACAGAAGAACGGAACGTGTCACGACTTTCTCAGCCTCATCCTCACTGTAAAGAACTTCCTTGGTCAACTCAACATACCAGTTGGCAAACTCTTCCCAGATAAAGTTGTAGAGGATATGTCCCGCTACACCGAATTCAAATTTTTCAAAATTGTCAGTGACTTTTGCGATCGTTTCATTCAAATTATGCAAGATCCAACGGTCGGTTACATTGCCAGCTTGACCGCTTACAACCTTTTCAACCTGCTCACGTGCGGCTTCCAGACTTAGCCCTTCATTATTCATCAAAATATAACGAGAAATATTCCAAATCTTATTAATGAAGTTCCAAGAGGCGTCCATCTTCTCATAGGAGAAGCGGACATCTTGCCCAGGTGCAGAACCATTGGAGAGGAACCAACGAAGAGCATCGGCACCATATTTGTCAATGACATCCATTGGGTCAATACCATTGCCCAAGGACTTGGACATTTTACGGCCCTGCTCATCGCGAATTAATCCGTGAATAAGAACGTTCTTAAATGGTTGACGGCCTGTGAACTCAAGAGATTGGAAAATCATCCGAGACACCCAGAAGAAAATGATGTCATAACCCGTTACAAGAGTTGAGGTTGGGAAATAGCGTTGGAAGTCCGCCGATTCTGTATCTGGCCAACCCATGGTTGAGAAAGGCCAAAGCGCAGAGGAGAACCAAGTGTCTAAGACATCTTCGTCTTGAACCCAACCTTCTCCCTCTGGAGCCTCTTCGCCGACGTACATTTCACCTGCTTCATTGTACCAAGCTGGAATTTGATGTCCCCACCACAATTGACGAGAGATCACCCAGTCATGAACATTTTCCATCCATTGAAGGAAGGTATCATTGAAGCGTGGAGGATAGAACGCAATCTTATCTTCCGTATCTTGGTTGGCAATAGCATTTTTAGCCAGTTGATCCATCTTGACGAACCACTGAGTAGACAAGCGAGGTTCAACCACTGCACCTGAACGCTCAGAGTGACCTACTGAGTGAACACGCTGTTCAATCTCTACCAAGGCTCCCAGTTCTTCCAATTTCGCAACAACAGCTTTACGAGCCTCGAAGCGATCCATGCCAGCGAACTCACCCGCGAGTTCATTCATGGTTCCATCATCATTCATCACATTGACCTGTGGCAGATCATGGCGTTTACCAACAAGGAAGTCATTTGGATCGTGGGCTGGGGTAATTTTAACAACCCCGGTTCCAAACTCTGGATCTGCGTGTTCGTCCGCTACAATTGGAATCGGCTTGTTCACAATCGGCAAAATAACATTCTGTCCAATCAAATCCTTATAACGTGGGTCTTCTGGGTTAATTGCAACGGCCACATCTCCAAACATGGTTTCAGGACGAGTCGTCGCAACCTGAAGGGCGCGTGAGCCATCTTCCAACATATAATTCATATGATAGAAGGCACCCTCAACATCTTTATGGATAACCTCAATATCAGATAGAGCTGTGCGAGCTGCTGGATCCCAGTTGATGATAAATTCACCACGGTAGATGTAGCCTTTTTTATACAAGTCCACAAAGACCTTACGAACAGCTTGGGACAAGCCCTCATCCAAGGTAAAACGTTCCCTGCTATAGTCTACTGACAAGCCCAATTTCCCCCACTGTTCCTTGATTGTGGTCGCATACTCATCCTTCCACTCCCAGACCTTGTCCAAGAATTTTTCACGTCCAAGATCATAACGACTGATGCCTTGCTCCCGCAAACGCTCTTCAACTTTGGCCTGAGTTGCAATACCGGCATGGTCCATTCCTGGTAACCACAAGGTATCGTAGCCCTGCATCCGTTTTTGACGGATAATAATATCTTGCAAGGTTGTATCCCAAGCATGACCCAAATGCAATTTACCGGTTACGTTTGGCGGCGGAATCACGATAGAATAAGGCTTAGCCTCCGCATCACCTGATGGTTTAAAAGCATCTGCTTCTAACCATTTGGCATAACGCCCAGCCTCAACCTCGGCTGGATTGTATTTCGTTGATAATTCTTTTGACATTTTATTCTTTCCTTTTATTTTATTTAGTGGTTTAAATCGATAAGTTCTTCCCACTCGCTCCTTAACAGACCAAACCTCAATTCATCTTCTCTTTGTCCTCTCAGAAGTTCACGTCCCCTCAGTCTAGCTTCAAGAACAAATCCTGACTTTTTCGCAACGGCTTGGCTCTGAAGATTTGAAGCATGACAGGCAATTTCGATTTTATAAAGCTCCGGTATGAGGGTAAATGCCGCATAGCACAGGGCTTTGACAGCCTCGGAAACAAGGCCTTGCCCCCAGTAGTCAGGATGGAGAACATAGCCAACTTCGTAGATATCTCCCAGCTTTCCATGACGCCGATTGAAATCGACCGAACCGATGACACGATTCTCCCCTTTCAAGGTGATTCCATAGCCCCCTGGTAAACCAGCCTGCACCATTCGAAGGGGAATACCCTGGATGAAAGCCTCTTCCTCTTCTACTTTTTTCATAATCGGAAAACCAGCATTGGTCGCGACTTCCGGTAAACTAGCATAGGCAAACATATCTGCCGCATCCGCAACCTTACGCTCTCGAAGGTAGAGGCGCTCGGTCTCTACATCTGGCAATTGATTCTGGACGAATTCACCAAGTATCTTTATCATTGAACCTCCTTCTGAATCAGCTCTATCTTAATGCCATCGGGATCTAGGGCATAGCGTCTCTCACAATCTCGGCCACCAGCATAGGGAAAAGCTTCGTCTTATAGAAGCCGCACTCCAATCCCAAAAAAGTCTTGTCGCCAATTCCCCTGTCACTTCAAAAGCTAAATGATTCAAGCCAACCCTTGTTCAGTGAAATCCCATTTGTAAAACATCATCAGGAGCTTGCACAAATACCAAGTAGATGCCTTCTTTCAAAAAGGAGAAGCCCCTCCCAATCTTGGTAAAGAATGTAGCCCAGATTGTTTAGGAGAAACTCATAGAACCTACGAGAAGTCGCTAAATCAGAGACATAAATTTCGATATGATTTAATAATACTTCACCTCTTGCGGAAGACAACTCCGTTTTCTTTTAGTTGTCGAACCGTTGCAGGTCCAATTCCACGAATCGCCAGAACTTCCTTCTCTGTCTTTTTCTCAAAATCTTTAAAACTTCGAAGTCCTGCATTTAATAGAAGTCGTTTCTTATCAAACTGAAGTCCTTCATAGGACGGCTCAGAGAACAGATGCACAAGATCATCGAGATTACCTTGAGGCAAAGTGTTTAGTAAATCTCTAAGGGTAGAGTCCTGCGGTCCACTTGAATTCTTTTCTGGAAGATGATTCGGTTGCCTTTCCTGAAATTCCAGATACATGTCTGTCAATTGATTTATCAGAATGGCCTTATCCGCTAGAAATAAGCCTAGAGGGTTGAGAACGTGAGCTATTGAATGTTCATGTTCCCCCTCACACTCTTCCTGATTATGATGCATAACGTCCAAGAACCACTGAGGATTTCCCAGAGCTGAAGCAAATTCAGGATCTTCTCTAACGAGATCCTCAAACAAGTCATTCGCTCCTTCTGAATCGCCCGTCATTAAACTCGCGATTACAGCATAAAGATTGAGACCAGCATCATAAACATTCTCTGATAACCTATCCCTATACATGTCTAATACAAATTCAGGTTGGAAAGTTGAACAATAGACACTTGCCATTAAATTGGGCAAATAGCCAGGACTCCCTTTTTCAAAGACATATGGTTCAAGGATATCCATAATGTCAAGTGCCAAGTTAAGCAAACCTTCCTCGAAATAGACTGTCAGTAGAAAGGTCAAGGCATCTAGATACTGACCGGTTAGAGGGTGGTCCCAGGCAGGAGAAGTAACTTCTTCTAGTTTCTGCACCGTTAGATTCGCAAAAGTTTTGTAGCTCTCAATTGTCTGATAGGTAAATTGTTCACGACTATCCATTAAATAGTACCATTGCGCTTCAAAACTATGGACATGTTCTTTGGCTAGTTGTTCCAGGACCCTAGTTCTCTCTGATCCCTCTTCCATCTGAAGAGCATGAAGTAGGGCAATCCCAACTTCAACTGTCTCTAGTTCGTCCTCACTCGCTCCTACTTCCTGCAAATTTCCAACTAGGTCATCAAAAATACTAAGGTCCATATTTTGGGTATCGGATACTTTAATATTCTTAGAGGCCAGAGTAGTTTCATCTGAAATAAAGTCAGAATCATCAAACAGGTCAATGGTGTGATTGACTTGTGATCCTGTATCCAAAAATTTTTTCTCATCCTTATACTCTCGGCGCATCTGCTTCAATACTTTTTTATTACTTTTCTTTTTGGCCATAGGACACCTCCCGTTTTTTTTAACTATAAATGATTTCGAAAATTGACACCATTTGCCTTTAATTGGTTAATGGTCTTTTTCCCAATTCCAGGAATAGCTCGAATTTCAGATTCTGTATGCTGCTCTAAAGCTTCCAAACTCATGATCCCAGCATCGCAGATAGCGTGACCCTGCCGCAAGTGAATACCTTTCATGGCAGGACTGTTAAAAAACTCATTTCGTTTTGTAGGAGAATCCGGTTGATTTTCAATAAAATTTTCTACAATATTATTTAACTCAAAAGCCATTTTCCTTTTATCTATTAAAAAACGAGACATAAAACTTAAAGAAAACCGAAGGTACTCCGCCGAATTTGGACGGTAATATTCAAAGTCATTATCACTATGAAGTCCGACATTCCAATAAACCTGTCCTAATACATGAATTGCAATCGGATTTAACAGTGCTAATTCTTCAAAAACAGAAGCTGCTGCCTTGTGATCACCATGCAACAAATGAGAAATGATTAGATGCACTAGGACACCATCATCCTCCCAGCCTAATGCTTTTTGATATTCATAAAAGTTCACAATATCCTCATGGCGGTATAGCATATTATAGACCGATAGCATCGGATAAACAAACATATCAGGAAATTCCTCTGTATGCATCTCCAAAATAAAATCCACAAGTCCCGCAGCCTGAGTAAGAAAATCCATTTCTAAATAATAGATCAGCACAGAATACAGGGCTTTTAAAGGTTCTCTCGATTCAAACCATACCCAAGAAGCATATCCTTCTTTTGCCCAAGCATCCTTTGCCTTTCTTTGAATCTCCTGTGCTTCAACGAAATCATCATAACAATACTCATCTCGACGTGCAGAAAATAGATAGCTTTGAATAGCTAAATTATCTGGATATTTCTTTCGAAGTTTTCTGAAAGCTCTTAATCTCTCGATTGGATTTTCCAATGCACGAGCATCAAAATAAGCTCTCTCCTCCTTCGTGAGACCATTATCAAAAGAAAAATTCTTATTTTCAAACAGATTTTGAATTCTTTCTTTTAAATGTTCAATATTAACTTGTGGTTGTTCTTCCACATCATCTTGAAGCCAAGATTCAAAGTTAATAATCTTGGATTGACCATTCCTCAGGTGATCTCTTCTTAATTCTTTGAGTTTTTTTTTCGAATTTTTCTTTTTAGCCATTGTTTTTTCCTTCTTGTAAAATAAAAATCCCTGTCTTATGACAGGGACGAAGATTTTTCCGCGGTACCACCCAATTTCGGGCAAGGCCCGCAACTTAATTGTTATTCAAAAAACCATTTAGCAACCTATCTCAGCTCCTTCTGCGGATTTCTCACCCCCACCGCTCTCTGTAAGAAGGCTTTCCTAAGATTCCTCTAAACAGCCTCATTCTACCATAGAAAGCAGTCTAAGGCAAGAAGAATTGGCTTATTTTTCGACAGAAGAATTGGCTTATTTTTCGACAAATGCTACTAAATCCGCAATACTTTTAATGTTCTCATCATCATTAATTTCAACATTAAACGCATCTTCAATGGCCGTAATAACTTGGAAGAAATCCAATGAATCAACATCCAAATCATCAAATGTAGATTCCATAGTTACTTGATCCGGATTTACTTCCAACTCTTCCACAATAATGGCTTGAATTTTTTCAAATGTAGACATAAGCTACCTCATTTCATGTATTATGGAAAAAGTATATCATAAGAATTCCCAAACCGCAAAAGTTAGAGGACTTCCAAAAGAGGAATAATTTGCCCCAAGTGGTCAATGGTCCGACTAGCACGACTTTGATCTAAACCAAAACGGTAATCTCGAATGGACCAGACCTCAGCGCCTGCACGGGCTCCCGCCCGAATTCCTTTTTCACTATCTTCGATAATCAAGGTATCTTTTGGTTCCACCTCAAGAGCTTTACAAGCTGCTTGGTAAATCTCTGGGTTTGGCTTAGATTCCGGGAACTCTTCTCCAGACAGAACTACATCAAAATAAGAAGGAATTCTCAATTCCTGTAGAGCACGGTCAATGTCCTTTTTAACAGAACTAGATGCTAGACCAAGTGGATAGCCCTTCTCTTTTAGACCTTGCAAAACAGTATGAACGTGAGGAAAAACAAGATCTCGGTAAGGTAAGGGATTCTCCTTCTTATGCGCCAAATAACCTGCCTGCAAAGAAGGCACATCAAATTCATCATAAGACTCACCTAGAATATTTTCCCACACATACTTCGTATTCCCACCAATAAAATAAGCTGGTGGTAAATGATTAATCGAGATTCCTTGATTCGCTAAGTAATTCTCCCGACGTTCATAATAGAAACGCTCCGTATCAAATAAAACCCCATCCATATCAAAAATAATGGCCTGAAATGACATATAGATCCCTCGCTATAAAATTAGAAATGAAAAAAACATGAAAGTTCACACATTCTATCCTACCATCATAAAAGACCAGTCGCAATACCAGTAGGACATGAAACCGTATTTATTTTAAAACAGGAGCAAAGAATTCACACAAACCACATCTTAAAGGATGAAGGTACAACTTTGGTCTAACCCTCAATATTCCAATACTAAGGCTATACTAATTCAGTCATTCCTAAGAGCTTTGACGCTAAGCCCCTTCCCTTTATCTATAAACACTCCTCCACTCAATTCCTGAGTGTTTTGACGCGAAGTTCCTTCGCTTTATCCATAGACACTCCTCCACTCAATTCCTGAGTGTTTTGACGCGAAGTTCCTTCGCTTTATCGAAATACTCTCTCACTCAATTCCTGAGTGTTTTGACGCGAAGTTCCTTCGCTTTATCTATATATACTCCGCCACTCAATTCCTGAGTGTTTTGACGCGAAGTACCTTCGCTTTATCTATATATACTCCGCCACTCAATTCCTGAGTGGCGGAGCGAGCGACACCTTGGTCCAATATGTTGATAGTCATCTCTGTGGGACTGGGTTTGGCATACAAAAAAAGATGACACAATGTCATCTGCTCTAGTCGGGAAGACAGGATATTGACGCGAAGTACCTTCGCTTTATCGAAATACTCTCTCACTCAATTCCTGAGTGAGAGAGCGAGCGACACCTTGGTCCAATATGTTGATAGTCATCTCTGTGGGACTGGGTTTGGCATACAAAAAAAGATGACACAATGTCATCTGCTCTAGTCGGGAAGACAGGATATTGACGCGAAGTACCTTCGCTTTAT
>NZ_JADXDQ010000017.1:0-944 GCF_015831295.1 Streptococcus sp. NLN64 | reverse complement strand
GGAGCGAGCGACACCTTGGTCCAATATGTTGATAGTCATCTCTGTGGGACTGGGTTTGGCATACAAAAAAAGATGACACAATGTCATCTGCTCTAGTCGGGAAGACAGGATATTGACGCGAAGTACCTTCGCTTTATCTATAAACACTCCTCCGCTCAATTCCTGAGTGTTTTGACGCGAAGTTCCTTCGCTTTATCTATATATACTCCGCCACTCAATTCCTGAGTGTTTTGACGCGAAGTTCCTTCGCTTTATCTATATATACTCCGCCACTCAATTCCTGAGTGGCGGAGCGAGCGACACCTTGGTCCAATATGTTGATAGTCATCTCTGTGGGACTGGGTTTGGCATACAAAAAAAGATGACATTGCGGTCATCTGCTCTAGTCGGGAAGACAGGATATTGACGCTAAGTACCTTCGCTTTATCGAAATACTCTCTCACTCAATTCCTGAGTGAGAGAGCGAGCGACACCTTGGTCCAATTGGCCCAAACAATTTGTTGATAGTCTTCGCTATGGCACTGGTTTTGGCGTACAAAAAAAGATGACATTGCGGTCATCTGCTCTAGTCGGGAAGACAGGATATTGACGCTAAGTACCTTCGCTTTATCGAAATACTCTCTCACTCAATTCCTGAGTGAGAGAGCGAGCGACACCTTGGTCCAATTGGCCCAAACAATTTGTTGATAGTCTTCGCTATGGCACTGGTTTTGGCGTACAAAAAAAGATGACATTGCGGTCATCTGCTCTAGTCGGGAAGACAGGATTCGAACCTGCGACACCTTGGTCCCAAACCAAGTACTCTACCAAGCTGAGCTACTTCCCGTATTATTGTTTACATGCACCCTAGAGGAGTCGAACCTCTAACCGCCTGATTCGTAGTCAGGTACTCTATCCAGTTGAGCTAAGGGTGCTCATTTGCCGAGGACCGGAATCGAACCGGT
>NZ_JADXDQ010000016.1:0-35605 GCF_015831295.1 Streptococcus sp. NLN64 | reverse complement strand
AATCAGATGGGTTGTGAATCAAACTTTCTCTATCTCGCTTTATCACAGCAGTAATACTATTTCGTAGTTGCTTCTTTACTTGATTTGGCATTCTATCCACCTCCTTGAGCCTAAGTATAGCAAAAAAAGATTTCGAAAGCTCGATTTAGGAGCTTTCGAAATCCTTAACTTAATGACATTGCAAACTAAGGCGTCTTTTTTGCTCTAAAAGAGATCTTCCTGATCACGAACAACAAGGAAATCGACCTTGGCATGACGGAGAATGTATTCAGATGAAGAACCAACTAAGAGACGTTCGAAGGCGTTGAGACCAGTAGCTCCCACCATAATCAAATCAATCTCATGTTCATCTGGAATGTCAGTTGCTAAAAGAGTTTTTGGATTTCCAAACTCGATGACTTGATGAACCTCAGTTAAGCCAGCAGCATGGGCTTGTTCCTCGTATTCCCCTAGCATCTTCTGAGCTTCAAGTTTTAATTGTTTATAAACCTCAGAATCGAAAGGGGTCACACTTTGAATGGCACGTGTATCAACAACGTGAACAAGAAACAGTTGAGCTTGGTTCCGTAAAGCTACATGGATGGCCTTATGCAGAGCTAACTCCGCAGATTTTGAACCATCTAAAGCAACCATGATGTGTTGATAATGTTGAGTCATAAGAGTTTCCTCCTTTATATAGCTCTATTGTAAACCTTTTCATGAAATAATGCAATATTATAGTGATGAAAGTTTGGAAATCTCCGATAATATTTTTCGAGTGTTTATGAAAATTTTGAATTTCATTTCACAAAGAGTACTAAAACAAGGAGTAAGAAAGTTGTTTTTGAACCTGGGAGGTTCATAAATAGGATGGAACCGTGTTTTCACATCTCTGGAGTTTTTCATAACGAGTATAACAGTTTATACGTGATTCGGTTATACTCATTTGATTTCAAAATCTGACTTAGTCAAGCCTCTTTGATGAACTTATTGATTGCGTGTCTTGGACAATCATCATCAGCTGTCCTTGTCATTTTTTTGAAATTCGCGAGTATTCTGATTTTGAAATTGGTTAAGTATTAGATGTGTCCATACGTATTAAAATTTATTGTAAAAAAAATAATCAGTGAATGTGATGATTTGGATTTAGGTCTTTGTCATGGTTTTTATTTATCCAGTTTTTTTTGAATTTTTAAAGTTGAATAAAGTGAATATCAGTATGATACTGGCTATTTTTTTGAAAACACCACTAAAAAAACTTTATAAAAAGAGCATAAAAATGGTTGAGAAAATTCACAGGGTAAGGTATACTTGCGGTAGCTTATATTCAAATTCTCATTCGTCCAGAGAGGCGATCTGAAAATTTGTCAATCTAATTGAGAAGTTTCTCACTAGGACTCGAAGATCAAAGATTTTTGAGTAGTGAGTTAGGTCAGAAGAGACAGTCTTTCTGTTTCTTAAACAATCAACTAGAAAAGGAGCGGAGATAAAATTTTAACTGAATAGAAAATCTTTTTAAGATAGTCCAGAGAGGCTAATAAGAGATTCCTTTGTTGCGGTATGTTTTGTCATACGCTTCTTTTGAGTACCTTGTTAGCCGACAAGGTATTTTTTTTGTATTTAATTTAAGGAGGGGTGTAGATGAAACATTTGCTGACAATGGAAAATTTGACGAATGATGAAGTATTTCAATTAATCGATAGAGCCTTAGAAATAAAGGCTGGGGCACCAAGTCTTCATCGACCGGATCTCTTCATCGCAAATCTATTTTTTGAAAACTCTACCCGAACGAAATTGAGTTTTGAAATTGCAGAAAAGCATTTGGGATTGAAGGTAGTAGATTTTGAAGTCTCAACCTCTTCTGTAAATAAAGGAGAATCTCTCTATGATACTTGTAAAACCTTAGAGATGATTGGGACATCCATTTTGGTTATTCGGCATCCTGAACAGGCCTATTATCAGCAACTAGAAGGATTAATGATTCCGATTATTAATGGTGGTGATGGGAGTGGAGAGCATCCGAGTCAGAGTTTGTTGGATTTGATGACGATACAAGAACATTTTGGGAGAATAGAAGGACTAAATATTATTATTGTAGGAGATATCAAAAATTCTAGGGTAGCAAGAAGCAACTACCATATGCTCACACGACTAGGAGCGCAGGTACGCTTTGTTTGTCCTGATCTCTACAAAGATGTAACTCTGGGAGAAGTGGTTCAATTTGATGACGTAGTGGAAGAAGTAGATGTTTGTATGCTTCTAAGAGTACAGCATGAGCGCCATGACGGCAGCCAAATATTCGATAAAAATTCCTATCATTTACAATACGGATTGACTTCAGAGCGTTATCATCGATTAAAAGAAACAGCGGTTGTGATGCATCCTGCTCCAGTTAATCGAGGCGTTGAAATTGCGGATGAACTTGTTGAACAAGAAAAGTCACTTATTTTTCCACAGATGAAAAATGGGATGTTTATGAGGCAAGCAATTTTAGAGAAAATCATTCAAGAAAATGATTTATAAGGAGGTCATCATGCTACTACTTAAAAATGGGCGAGTATTAGAGGAAGGGCTTCTGGTTCAACGAGATATTCTCATTCAAGGTAAATACATTCAGAAAATAGGCGAAAATCTAAGAGTCGAGCAAGGTCGGACCATTGATCTAAAAGGCAAGTTTATAGCTCCAGGCTTTATTGATGTACATGTGCATTGGCGTGAACCAGGTTTTTCATATAAGGAAACCATTGATCAGGCTTCACGAGCCGCAGCTAAAGGGGGATTTACAACGGTAATGCCAATGCCAAACTTGAATCCTGTTCCAGATACCTACGAACATTTGAAAGTTCAGTTAGAGTTAATTGAACGCGATAGTGTTATTCGGGCTATTCCGTATGGTTCAATTACAAAGGGAGAGTTAGGACAGGAATATGCTGATTTTGAGGCATTAGCACCGTATGTCTTTGCCTTTAGTGATGATGGGCGTGGTGTACAAGATGCCAATAAGATGTACCAATCCATGAAAATCGTTGCGAGGCTCGGTAAGGCGATTGTAGCACATTGTGAAGATAACTCTCTTATTTGGGGAGGAAGTATGCACTGTGGAAAACGTAGTCAAGAATTAGGGCAAAAAGGGATTCCTTCTGTTTGTGAGTCAGTTCAAATTGCACGGGATATTTTATTGGCAGAAGCAACAGGGTGCCATTATCATGTCTGTCATGTTTCAACCAAGGAATCGGTTCGACTCATTAGAGAAGCCAAAAAAAATGGTATTCACGTTACGTGTGAAGTTTGTCCTCACCATTTAATCAGTGATGAAGAGGATATTCATGAGGCAAGTGGTCTCTGGAAGATGAATCCACCGCTAAGAGCGAGAGAGGATCGAGAAGCCTTGATCGAGGGGGTATTAGATGGAACAATCGATATGATTGCGACAGACCATGCCCCTCATGCAGCGTATGAAAAAGAGGTCCCGATGGCAGAGGCGGCATTTGGTATTGTGGGGAGTGAGACCGCTTTCGCGCAGATATATACACACTTTGTTAAAACAGGAATCTTCACTTTAAATCAAGTAGTAGAACTGATGTCAAAAAGAGTAGCCGAAATTTTTGGTTTGCCGTATGGGAAAATAGAGGAAGGGGCTTTGGCTGACCTCGCTGTGATTGATTTGGATAAAAGGATGCAAATTGACCCAGAGACATTTTTATCTAAGGGTAGAAATACACCTTATGTGGGGCAGGAAGTATTTGGAATTCCAGTTTTAACCTTTTGTGAGGGAAGAATCGTCCATGGTCATTTAGAGGATTGGTCATAAGATTTTGATGAAAGTTCAAGTATTATGTGAGATTAACACTTAACTACATTCGAAATCGGAATACTCGAATCTTTCAAAGAGATGACCAGGAAAGCTGATGATGGTAGCTTAACAGGTCTGAGAGTCCTGTTAAAGAATACAGATCAGGCTTGAAAAGGTCGGATGTTGGAAATGGAATGAGTAACAGTCATTAGATAGGAGAAAAAGATGCAGGTTCAGTTAGCGAAAGTTCTGGAGCATAAGGAAATTGCCTATCATATTTTTAAACTCACCTTATTCGGAGAGATTGCAGAATCGATGATAGAGCCAGGGCAATTTATCAATATTCGAGTAGGTAAAGGACATGAATTTTTATTACGGAGACCCATATCAATTTGTGAGGTTATCCCAGAACAAAAGGTTATTGTGGTGATTTATCGAGCAGAAGGTAAGGGAACTCAAGTCCTTTCTCAAGTTGAAGTTGGACAAGAAGTGGATGTCTTGGGCCCTCTTGGACAGGGATATCATCTGGATACTTTAAATCCTGGTCAAACAGCCCTTCTCGTTGGAGGGGGAATCGGAGTTCCCCCCCTTTATGAATTGTCAAAACGGCTGAATGAACGGGGAGTTCATACAATCCATATCTTGGGCTTCAACTCTGATAAAGAAGTTTTTTACGAAAAGGAATTTTCAAGCTTGGGTAAAACCTATATTAGTACGGTGGACGGGAGCCAAGGAGATAGAGGATTCGTTACAGATATTATCGAAAAATATCAAATAGAGTTTGAACAGTATTTTGCCTGCGGACCATTTCCAATGTTGAAAGCTTTACAGGAGATGAATAAGGATAAAACGGGATATGTTTCTTTGGAAGAAAGAATGGCCTGTGGCATTGGAGCCTGTTATGCATGTGTTTGTCGGACAGAAACAAATGACACAGCTCGAATTTGTTACGAAGGGCCTGTTTTTAAAGCAGAAGACATATTTTTTTAGGAGGTTGTGATGGAGGAGAGATTAAGTGTTGCATTGCCAGGATTAAATCTGAAAAATCCGATTATGCCAGCCTCTGGTTGCTTCGCATTCGGACTGGAATACGCAGAGTTTTATGATCTATCTCAACTTGGAGCTATTATGATTAAGGCGGCAACGAGAGAAGAAAGGCTAGGTAATCCTACCCCGAGAGTGGCGGAAACTGCAAGTGGCATGTTAAATGCAATCGGTTTACAGAATCCAGGTGTTCATAAAATTATAGAGGAAAAACTTCCTCAACTTGAAAGATATGACGTGCCAATTATTGCCAACGTCGCTGGAAGTAATGTTGAAGATTATATCTATGTAGCCAAGCATATTTCTAAGTCACCTAATGTTAAGGCCTTGGAACTCAACATATCCTGTCCTAATGTTAAATGTGGTGGGATTCAATTTGGAACGGATCCTCGTGTTGCCAGGGATCTGACGCAACGGGTTAAGGAAATATCTCAAGTCCCTGTTTATGTTAAGCTGTCTCCTAATGTGACGGATATCATTGAGATAGCAAAAGCGGTTGAACAAGGAGGCGCCGATGGGCTTACAATGATTAATACACTGGTAGGTGTCAGGTTAGATCACTACTCGGGTAAGCCGATTATTGCGAATGTCACAGGGGGGCTATCAGGGGCTGCCATTAAGCCGATTGCGATTAGGATGGTCTATCAAGTAGCTCAAGTTGTTGCTATTCCAATTATCGGAATGGGGGGGATTATGGATGAATGGGATGTGATTGATTTTATTTCAGCAGGTGCAAGTGCCGTTGCAATTGGCACAGCTAATTTTACAGATCCATTTGTTTGCCCCAAAATTATCAATCAGTTGCCACAAGCCTTGGATCAACTTGGTGTTGATCATATTTTAGAACTAAAGGATCGAGCATGGAAGTAAAAGAAGGTTATGAACAATGGAAAAAAATGTGATTATCGCCCTGGATTTCCCCGAAATTGAAACAAGTTTACAATTCCTTGATTTATTTGGCTCAGAATCCCTTTTTGTCAAAATTGGCATGGAGCTTTTTTTACAAAATGGACCGAAAGTCATTGAAGCGATTAAGGCGAGAGGGCATAAACTTTTTTTAGATTTAAAACTTCACGATATTCCCAATACGGTTTATCAAGCCTCTAAAGGCTTGGCTCAATTTGATGTTGATATCTTAACGGTTCATGCAGCAGGGGGAAGGGAAATGATGCGGGCTGCCAAACAAGGAATCGTAGATGGAGGAGGACTAAATACGCGAGTGATTGCGGTTACACAATTAACTTCTACTTCAGAGGAACAAATGAAGCAAGAACAAGGAGTGGAATTGAGCCTTAAGGAGAGTGTCTTACACTATGCTTCCTTAGCCCATGAAGCAGGTTTAGATGGAGCTGTTTCATCTGCTCAGGAAGCAGGGGAAATTTTAGATTGTTGGGGCCCTGGATTCATTCGGGTCACGCCAGGTATCCGATTTAGCCAAGATGACTTAGGGGATCAAAAACGGGTGGTTACACCGGATATCGCCAGTAAAATGGGAGTCAGTCATATTGTGGTCGGACGTCCGATTACACAGGCAGTTGATGCGGTAGGAGCCTATCAGAGTTTTGTGGCTGCATTTGTAAAGGATAAAATGGGAGATTAGTGGAATGACAGATTTAAGATATGAAATTGCCAAAGACCTACTTGAAATAAAAGCTGTGGAGCTGAGACCACAACCTGAAAATTATTTTACGTGGACATCAGGTATTCAGTCTCCGATTTACTGCGATAATCGATTAACGATGTCTTATCCATCTGTTCGTAATCGCATCGCGGCGGGTTTAGTCGCCATCATTCAATCTCGCTATCCAGAAGTGACCGTCATTGCGGGGACATCAACTGCAGGTATCCCCCATGCGGCTTGGGTGAGTGACCGCTTAGATCTCCCAATGGTTTATGTTCGTGATAGTAAAAAGAAACATGGAAAAACAAATCAAATTGAGGGGAAAATAGGTGCACAAGATAAGGTGGTTGTGATTGAAGATTTAATCTCCACGGGTATTTCTTCTTTGAAGGTGATTGAAGCCTTATCTGAGAGAGGAGCACAAGTCCTGGGTGTGGTTGCGATCTTTTCTTATTCTCTTTCTAAGACTATGGATACCTTTATCCAAAAAGGAATCCAAGTCGATACCTTGACCCAGTACGATATTCTTGTTGAGGTAGCCCAACAATCAGGGTATATTCAAGAAGAGGAAATTGAAACCTTAATTCAATGGCGAAATCAACTAGATTAAAATGAATTGATAGTAAGTTCTTTGTTATGAGAGCTCGCCCAAAAGGCTTACCCAAACACCACAGTAAAAACGACGCCAACTACGGCGTCGTTTTTGACCTAAAAGAGATTTTCTTGTTCACAGCGCACACTTTGAATGGCACGTGGATTAACAAGGGGAACAAGAAACAGATGAGCTTGGTTCCGTAAAGTTAGACGGGTGTCTATCCCACCCTCAACTCTGCATATTTTGAACCTTCTAATGCAAGCATGATCTATGGAGAATGTTGAGTCATAAGAGCCTCCTCTTTTATTTGCTTCTGTTGTACCTTTTTCATAAGATACCGCCGGTATAATAGTGAAAATTCACATAGTCTAAAGAACTGATTGTTACATTTTTGTTACAATTCCAGAAAACTCTTGATTATATATATAATCAAGAGAGACGGATGATAATCCGTCATACGAATTTTACTATTGAACAAGGAGAATAATTGTGAAAAAGATATTAATATCAGGTGTAGTTGTGGCATCTGCAGCAACGGGGTCGAGCGTAGCAGCAGATGAAGTTTCAGCTCCGAATCTAAATCAGGATAATTTAGCACAGAAATTGGATGATTGCAGTTGTCAGTCTGATACACTGATTCGTGAAAAGGAAAATATTCATGAATTGAATAATACAATCCAAATGCAAGAGTTAGTGGTTTCTGAGGAAAAAGAGAATCTTTCTACAGCTGAAAATGAACTAGCTAATAGTTTGGAACAATTAGAAAGTGCTGCTAAAAAATTAGAAGAAACGACACCAGAAAAAATTTCTGCAACAAAAGATAAAGTTACAGAAATTGAAACGAAGCTAGCAAATGATCAATCTGTTGAGCTAGCAAAGAGTCAGTTGAAAGACGCAGAACAAAAAGTGCGGGAGCACCAACCAATTCTTGAAATGGCTCAAAAAGATGTTGAGTCAAAATTAGCGGAAGTTCAAGACAGTGAGGCCAAAGTTCGGTCCGCAGAAGCGGCTTTTGACTCAAAAAACATCATTACCGCTCAGCATGAAGTGAGTCAGCTAGAATCTACACTAAAGCAGAATCATCAAAATCTAGTTGAGCTCAATCAAAAAATGGAAATGCTAAAGAAAGAGAAATCGGCATTTTATGTAAATTCAAAGAAAAAAAGAGAAGAATTAGAAAAAGCTGTTAAAGAAGCTGGACCTGAGTATACAACAGAATTGGTTCAACATGTTATTGCTGAAAATAAAGTTAGTGATTCTGACGCTTATTCACAACCGAAAGATCCGTACTATATTTCGAACGGAAAGAAATTCTATGTGTCTGCCAATGAAAATGTAGAATTTGATGGTGAAGCCACAGAAGTTATTGTATTGAAAAACGCTGAAGAATATACGGTTAAAGAGATCGATTATGAGAAAGTGTCTCAATATGTTTCGGAATATCTTACAAAATTGCGAAAGATTAATGGAATCGATATTCCAGTTCCGCCAGTGACTCCAGAGGCTTTGAAATGGGCTAAAGCTCGAACGGATGAAATGGCAAGACATAAGGAACTCAGTCATGATACTATTTTAAAACCTACAGACTTTGGCCTTAATAGTGAGACAGAGAATGCATCATTGGGAAGTCTTAGTAAGAAATCGAGACTTTCTGAGAAAGAAATAGCATATACAGAAATTTTACAGTATTTCAATGATTATACTAATGGATCTAGTTATGGAGCTAAATCTCCAACGGAAGCTAATATTTTTAACTATGGGCATAGAACACCGCTTTTAGGTGCTTCTGGAACTGGACTTGCCATGGTAGAAACGGGTGGATACTCGGTTCTGACATTTGTTTCTACAGATGGTAAGAATGTATACGAGAGACTGCCTTCCAACTCTCAGAATACATGGTCTGCTTTTAACTTGGCCTCAGCCAAAAATGAGGACAATGATCCGTTACGATCAGAGTTTTATTTTAATGGTAAAAGAACGAAGTTCTTGCCGAAAACTACTTTTAAGTATGTATGGGAAGAAACGGTTTATCATAAGAATGAAAAGTATTCCACTGCTGTTGAAAACCTCAAACAGTTTGAGTTAGAAAGTGCCTCCGAAGATAAAAGATTACAAGAGCAGACTTCGCTTTTAGCAAAGAATAAACAAGAGCTTGAAGCATCCCAAAAGGTGACTGTGAATAAATTGAATCAATCGAAAGAGCGGTTGAATGAGTTAACTAAAGGCAATCAAGAGAAGTTAAGAAATCTTGAGATTCTTCAAAAAGAACTTGAGAATAAGCAGACTGAGCTAAGTTCACTACAAGATACCCTAAAGCATGAAATGGCTATTCATGAGGAGTTGAAGGCGAACGTAATACAAGCACAAGAAGTTGTTACAAAGGCTGAAGAAGATTTGAAGAGTCTGAAGGCACAGCTTGAACAAGCGCAGGCTGAATTAGATTCTTTACAAAAAGCTGGTGATGCTTACGCGAAAGCTAAAGCAAACTTTGACTTGGCTCAGAAAAAATTAACAGATGCACAAGAGAAACTAAAACAAGATTTGTTAGTGCTTGCAGCATTAAAATCTGAGTTGCAACAAAAAGAGTTGGAGTTAGCTGCATGCGAATCCAAGGAGAATGCAAAACTAGAGGGATTAATCTACACTCCATCTAGCCGTAACAAGTCACAACATAAATCTGTAACTAGCCTTAAGCCAGTTGAACAATTTGATAGCACCAAAAAGGAGACTATCGGAGGTACTATTTCAAAAACTGTCAATTCTGAAGAAACTCTTCCTAGCACTGGAGAGACAGGTTCCTACTTAACGATTGCTGGACTTAGTTTGATGACAATATTGGGTGTAGTATCTAGTAAAAAACGTAAAAAAGCCTAGATCCAAGATAGCGTCCTTAAAATCTTATTGACGTACCTGTATTTCTTTTGATAGAATAGTCTTCGAAAAGATTGATTATTCTTATCGACTGATACTCAAAACAGTTTGAAATCTGATAAGGCAATCTGATGAAGGTTGAACTGGAGTTCACCAAAGAAGATTAACGAAATCAGATTTTAAAATGTAAAGAGTAGAAAGCGAGTTCGGGATGGTGGAAGCCGAATAGGAGAGGAATAAGTGGCCCTTTTTACCAGTGAAAAAAGAATGAAGGCTTAACAAGCAAAAATAGGGTGGAACCGCGTTTCGACGCCCCTTGTCTGAGGACAGGGGTGTGAAATGCGGTTCTTTTCTTATCTCTGGAATTCTTCTTTAAGTATAAACTGGTTAGTGGAAAAATAGAAAGCAGGTCTATATGGCAAAGAAACTTACTTTTCAAGAAATTATTTTAACCTTGCAGCAGTTTTGGAGTGACCAAGGCTGTTTGTTGATGCAGGCCTATGACAATGAAAAAGGGGCGGGGACTATGAGTCCGTATACCTTCTTGCGGGCGATTGGGCCTGAGCCTTGGAATGCGGCTTATGTGGAGCCTTCACGTCGTCCAGCGGATGGGCGTTACGGGGAGAACCCAAACCGCCTTTATCAACATCACCAATTCCAAGTGGTGATGAAACCAAGTCCAAGTAATATTCAAGAATTGTATTTGCAATCCTTGGAGGTTTTGGGAATCAACCCTTTGGAACATGATATTCGTTTTGTAGAAGATAACTGGGAAAATCCTTCAACGGGTTCTGCTGGTCTTGGATGGGAAGTTTGGTTGGACGGGATGGAAATCACCCAGTTCACCTACTTCCAACAAGTGGGTGGTTTGGCGACTCAACCGGTGACCGCTGAAGTTACTTATGGGTTGGAGCGTTTGGCTTCTTATATCCAGGAAGTGGATTCTGTTTATGATATTGAGTGGACAGCCGGTGTTAAGTATGGTGAAATCTTTAACCAACCTGAATTTGAGCACTCAAAATATAGTTTTGAGTTGAGCAATCAGGAGATGCTTTTGGAGAACTTTAATCAGTTTGAAGCGGAAGCGCAAGCAGCTTTGGAAGCTGATTTGGTTCACCCTGCTTACGATTATGTGTTGAAGTGTTCCCATACCTTTAACCTCTTGGATGCGCGTGGAGCGGTTTCCGTAACAGAGCGGGCTGGCTATATTGCGCGGATTCGAAATTTGGCACGAGAAGTTGCGAAGACATTTGTGGCGGAGCGCAAGCGTTTGGGCTATCCTTTGTTGGATGAAGCCAGCCGTCAAGAATTGCTAGCGGAGGAGGATTAAGATGACAAAGACAGTTTTGCTTGAACTCGGTTTAGAGGAGATGCCAGCCTATCTTGTGACACGGAGCATGGATCAATTAGGTCAGCGCGTGGCAGACTTTTTGAAAGCTCATCGTTTGGATTTTGAAAAAATTGAAACATTTTCAACACCCCGCCGTTTGGCAGTACGGGTTAAGGGCTTGGCAGACCGCCAGACGGACCTGGTGGAAGATTTCAAAGGACCAAGTAAGAAAATTGCCCTAGACGCTGACGGTCATTTTACGAAAGCCGCAGAGGGGTTTGTTCGAGGGAAAGGGTTGACAACAGACGCGATTCGCTTTGAGGAGATCAAGGGTGAAGAGTATGTCTATGTCACCAAGGAGGAAAAAGGACAGGCTGCGGAAGATATTCTTCCGAATCTAACAGAAACTTTGGAAGCCATGACTTTCCCTGTCAGCATGCATTGGGCTAACTATACCTTTGATTATATCCGTCCGGTTCATACCTTGACCCTCTTGGTGGATGATCAGTTGCTTGAGGCTCGTTTCTTGAATTTAGAATCGGACCGTACCAGTCGTGGACATCGCTTCTTGGGACAGGAAGTCAGCCTAGCGTCAGCGGATAGTTACGAAGCAGATTTGCGTCAAGCGTTTGTGATTGCAGACCCAGCAGAACGGACTCAAATGATTCTCGATCAAATCGCGGATTTGGAGCAGGCTAATGGGGTTCGGGTAGAGATTGATGCAGCCCTTTTGAATGAGGTTCTTAACTTGGTTGAATACCCAACAGCCTTTCTTGGTTCCTTTGATCCTAAATACTTAGAATTGCCGGAAGAAGTTTTGGTAACGTCTATGAAGGCGCATCAACGCTATTTTGTTGTTCGGGATCAGGATGGGAACCTTTTGCCGCACTTTGTTTCTGTTCGAAACGGAAATGCGGAGCATTTGGCCAATGTGATTAAGGGGAATGAAAAAGTACTGGTCGCTCGTTTGGAAGATGGGGAATTTTTCTGGAAAGAAGATCAGAAATTGGTCATCGAAGACCTGCTTCCTAAATTGGCCAAGGTGACCTTCCATGAGAAAATTGGAAGTCTTGCAGAACATATGGAGCGGACAGCTCACATTGCAGCCTACTTGGCCGATCAAGTTGGGTTGACGGAAGAAGAGAAGGAAGATCTCGCACGCGCAGCTCAAATCTATAAATTTGACCTCTTGACAGGCATGGTTGGTGAATTTGATGAATTACAAGGAATTATGGGAGAGAAATATGCCCTTCTTGCAGGTGAAAAACCAGCTGTAGCCCAAGCCATTCGGGAACACTACTTGCCGAATTCCAGTGAAGGTTCACTACCAGAAAGTCGAGTTGGAGCTGTCTTGGCTGTGGCAGATAAAATGGATACCTTGCTCTCCTTCTTTACTGCTGGATTGATTCCAAGTGGTTCCAATGACCCATATGCTCTACGTCGGGCAACCCAGGGGATTGTGCGGATTTTGGATGCCTTTGGTTGGGATTTGGACTTGCAGGATCTCCAAGATGCCTTCTACCAAAATCAATGGTACCAGCATAAGGACGAAGTATTGGACTTCTTTAACGCTCGTATTGAAAAAATGATGGATGCCTCTATCAATAAGGACATTGTTCGAGCAGTTTTGGCCAATAGCCAGTTCAAGGTTTCTTCTCGTCTCTTAGCAGCCAAAGCTCTAGCGCAAGCAGCTCAAACAGAGGGCTTCAAAGAAGCTGTTGAAAACCTTTCGCGTGTCTTTAACCTAGCAGAAAAAGCCGAGGAAGTTGAAGTGGACAGCAGTCTCTTAGAGTCTGACTCAGAGAAAGCTCTAGCGGATGCAGTGGATAACCTATCCTGGTCTGAGGATATGACCGTAAATATGCAGGAGCTCTTTGCTTTGGCTCCACTGATTGCCGCTTTCTTTGAGAACAATATGGTCATGGCAGATGATCTTGCTGTCCGTGCCAACCGCCTAGCCCTTTTGGCTCGCTTACGCCAAAAAGCTAGCCGTCTCGCCCACTTTACCTTGCTTCAGACGAAATAGGAGAAAAAATGGAAGATTCAAAAATTCAACGCATCAATGAGTTGGCCAAAAAGAAAAAAGAAGTTGGTCTAACGGAGGCGGAATTGGAAGAGCAGGTAGCTCTTCGCAAGGAATATATTCATGGCTATCGTCGCAGCCTGCAGGCCCATATTGAGGGGATTAAGCTGGTGGACGAAGATGGCAACGATGTAACGCCGGACAAATTGAAACAAATTCAAAAAGAAAAAGGCTTACATGGTCGTCATTTGGAAGACGACGGGGAAGCCTAAGTAAAAGTAGAATGTCAGGGAGGCTGGGCAAAAAGTACCAGTCTCGAACTTTTATTTAGCAAAAACACTTTGACGTAGTGGTTGATTGGTGTTTTCATTCGCCTTACAGGCTCTGGAAACAACCTGATCAACTGTGCGGGGGTGGGAAGACGAACTCTTTTTTAATCAACGGAGTTCTTTCCCACTCCCTCTTTCTCATATTCTTGGAAATTGGAAGCAGATTTTGCTATAGTGGATATAGGAAAAATAAAGGAGGAAATGAGATGGAAGTGTATACTCTGTCAAATGGTGTTCAGATTCCTAAGATTGGATTTGGGACATGGCAAATTCCGGAAGGGGAATTAGCTGTCCAGTCAGTTGCCTATGCCTTGGAAGCTGGTTATCGTCATATTGATACGGCTCAGATTTATGGGAATGAGGCCAGTGTTGGGCAAGCCCTCGCACAGAGCAACTTAGATCGTCAAGATATTTTTGTAACCACCAAGGTTTGGAATGACAAGATTGGGGTTGAGGACACTCGTGCTTCTCTCGAAGAATCCATGGAAAAACTTGGTTTGGACTATATTGATTTAGTTTTGATTCATTGGCCCAATCCAGCTGCGAGTCGAGAGCAGTTACCATGGCAGGAGCGGAATGCTCAAGTGTGGAAGGCGCTGGAGTCTCTTTATCGTGAAGGAAAAATCAAGGCGATTGGTGTGTCTAACTTCATGATTCATCATTTGGAAGCTTTGTTAGAGACTGCGGAAGTTGCACCTCAAGTGAATCAGGTTATGCTTGCTCCTGGAACTCCACAAAAGGACCTGGTAGCCTACTGCCAAGAAAAGGGAATTCAACTAGAAGCCTATAGTCCTTTTGGAACGGGTACCTTGTTTGAAAATGAAGAGGCTGCAAAACTAGCGCGAGAAGCAGGCTTAAGCCTTGCCCAGTTAGCTTTGGCTTGGTCTTTGGATAAGGGTTTTGTTCCCCTTCCAAAATCAACCAGTCCAGAGAATATTCAGGCGAATCTAGCGATTGAAGGACTTCAAATTGACCCTCATGCAGTTGAAGTTTTAGACAAACTGCAAGGTGTTAAGGGGCAGTTGGATCCGGATCAAGTTGATTTTTAGATAAGAGAAAAGGCAGATTGGAAAATCTGCCTTTTTATCATGTTAAAGTCGGGAAATCAGAGATTCGAAGTTATCGACGAGTTCACTTTCTGTTACAGCCATCAGCAATTCTCCTTCCTTGAAGACATAGTCGGCTGAAACATGAATATTGAGGTTGGAGTCCCTTTGTTCACGAAAACCGATGATATTGAGTTTGTAGTTGCGGCGTAACTCTAGCTGGCTGAGACTTTTTCCAATCCAGCGCTGAGGCGGGTAAAACTCAATAATGGAAACATCCTTGTCCAGCTGTATAATATCTGTGGTTTCCCGATGGAGAATGTGCTTGGCCAGGGAGACTCCGGTTTCGCGTTCGGGTGAGATAACCCGATCAGCTCCAATTTTTTCCAAGACTTGACGCGTGGTTTTGCTTTTAACTTTGGCGATGACTTTTTCAACTCCAAGGTTCTTACAGTGCATGACTGCTAGTACGCTCGATTCCAAGTGTTGACCGGTTGCTACGACAACTGTGTCGCAGGTATCGATGCCTGCGGCTTGGAGGAGTTCGAAGTCGGTAAAATCCCCAACAACGCCGTGCGTTAAAATTGCTTCGTAATGGTTAATGGCTTCCTCATGATCATCAACTGCGATAATATCACAATCAAAATTACTAAGGGTATTGACAATACTGCGTCCAAAGACCCCAAGGCCCAGGACACCAATGGTAGGTCTTGCCATGGTATTCCTTTCTAACCAACCAGAAGATTGGCTTTTGCATATTTCAAAGTCGATTTACGACTTGGTGTATGGTCTGCAAATGAAATTAGAAGAGTGAGCGGACCAATTCGTCCCATAAACATCAACAGCATAATAATGGTCAAGCAAGCGTGGTTGAGGGAAGAAGTCAAGTTGGCACTTACACCGACCGTGGATAGGGCTGATACAGCCTCCATCATGACATATAAGAATCGGTGACTATCTCCATCAAAATATGAGAGGAGAGCCAAACTAGACATCAAAGCCACGAAGTAGACCATGAGTATGATGAATGACTTCTGAACAGTCTTTGGTGAAATGGTTCTTTTCCAGAAATTCACATGAGGTAACCCCAAAATTTCTGAACGCGCAAAGGCCAGTAAAACCAAAAAAGTCGTGATTTTAATACCACCAGCAGTCCCTCCGGGTGCCCCACCGATAAACATCTGATGAACTAGAACGATGATGGTCGACGGTCGCATCTGAGTAAAGTCAACGGTTGAAAAACCAGCTGTTCGAACAGTCACACTTTGGAAGAAAGCCACCAGTAGGCTATTTCCGAAATCATATTCACCAAGAATAGCCGGGTTGTTGTATTCAGTAATCAAGGTTGTAATGGTCCCAATCGCCAAAAGTAAGAGATTATAGAGGAGAACTACCTTAGTGTGAAAGCGAAGGCGTTTAAAACGGTGTTTTTCTCGCCAGTTGGTCCGTAAGTCAAACCAAACTGAGAATCCTAATCCCCCTGTAATAATCAAAAAGGAGATGGTCAGAATGACCAGAGGATCAATCTGGTATTGAATCAGACTGGATCGGCCTAAATTGTCGAAGCCGGCATTACAGAAGGCCGATACGGATAGGAAAAGCGAAGTGAAGAGCCCGTCCCAGAATCCCAGCAGAGGCACAAAGCGAAAACTCAATAAGAATGTTCCGATACCCTCAAGTAAGAAAGTAATTAGGAACACTGATTTCAAGAAAGATTTCATGGATTGGGGTTGACTATAACTCGTACTTTCCTGAATCGCCGCTCGGTTGGAGTAACTCAGCTTCTGTTGCGAACGCATGTAAAAGAGACCTATAAAACTAATAAAACCAAGACCGCCAATTTGAATCAGGATCATGGCAATGATTTGCCCCCAGATATTGTAGGTCTCTGACAAAGGAACGACAGATAGTCCCGTCACGCAGACCATAGACACAGCCATAAAGAGGTGGTCAAAATAGGTGGCCATGGAATAGGGAGTCTGCACCATAGGCAGACTAAGAGCAAGCGACCCGATAAAACTGACCAGGGCGAAGCTAATAAAAATTCGTCTGGCCGGTGGTTGCTTGGATAAAAAACGATACATAAGCTCGATCATCCTTTTGAAATGCTGTGTTTATTCTATCATATTTTTACACTCCTGTTTCAAGTGAAGTCAGATTCCAGCAAAGGTGATTTTTGAAAATGGACCGGCTTTGCGGTATAATAGTTTGGATATGAAAAAAGAATTCCATCATGTAACAGTATTATTAAGGGAGACAGTTGATTCTCTTGCAGTTAAACCCGACGGTATCTATGTGGATGCGACCTTGGGGGGGGCGGGGCATAGTGAATACTTGTTGTCACAATTAAGTGACCAAGGCCATTTGTATGCCTTCGACCAGGATCGGAATGCCATTGATCATGCTAAGGTACGTCTGGCTCCCTATGTGGAGCGTGGCATGGTGACTTTTATTGAGGATAACTTCCGAAACCTTCAACTTGCCTTAGCTCAGCATGGAGTGACTGCTATCGATGGAATCTGTTATGATTTAGGAGTTTCTAGTCCCCAACTAGACCAGCGGGAGCGTGGTTTTTCATACAAGCAAGATGCTCCTCTCGACATGCGGATGGATCAATCGGCTTCATTGACAGCCCATCAAGTGGTCAATGATTATCCTTACGAAGATTTAGTACGTATTTTCTTTAAGTATGGGGAAGATAAATTTTCAAAACAAGTGGCGCGGAAAATCGAAAGTGCACGGAGATTAGCACCAATCGATACGACTACGCAACTAGCGGAAATTATTAAATCTGCCAAGCCGGCAAAGGAACTTAAGAAAAAAGGTCATCCGGCCAAGCAAATTTTCCAAGCTATTCGAATAGAAGTGAATGATGAATTAGGGGCTGCGGAGACCTCCCTGGACCAGGCTTTGGAGATGATCAAACCAGGTGGAAGAATATCCGTCATCACCTTCCATTCTTTGGAAGACCGACTTACTAAAGTTCTATTTAAAGAGGCTTCGACGCTAGAAGTCCCTAAAGGGATTCCACTTTTACCAGACCAATTGCAAGCAGACTATCGCTTGGTACATCGGAAGCCTATTTTGCCGTCCAAGGAAGAATTGGAAGCGAACAACCGGGCTCATTCAGCCAAGCTACGAGTCATTGAACGTGTTAAATAAGGAGCAAGCTATGCCCCAGGATAACCGGCCCGGGGGGCGCTTTCGTCGTCCCTTGAGCAGACTTGAAAAACTATTTTACGGTACCATTGTAGCGACGACGGTGATTGTCGCTATTGCAACAGTCTTTTTACAGACTCAGATTCTGCAAGTAGAGCGGGACTTGGCCACTTTAAATTCTCAAGTAGAACGTAAGCAAACGGAAATCACCGAGGCCAAGCAACAGGTCAATGAGTTGAGCCGCTATGAACGCTTCCAAAAATTGGCGGAAGAGCAAGGAATGTCTGTGAAAAACGATAATTTAGTAACGGCGGATAAACCATGAGACGACTGTGGAAGAATTGGCGTCACTCAATCTTGAGGGCGCGCAAATCGACAACGGAAAATCGGCAACGGGTTGGGAAGCAGCTCAGTGTTTTAACGGTCTTTCTATTCTTTGTTTTTTTGATTAACTTTGCGGTTATCATTGGTACGGACACGAAGTTTGGCGTGGACTTATCAGAAGCGGCCAGACGGGTACACCAAGAAGTTCGAGTTAATCCGGCTAAAAGGGGGACCATTTATGATCGAAATGGGATTCCGATTGCGGAAGATTCTACTACCTATAATGTCTTTGCCGTGATTGATAAAGAATACACTTCAGCCAAAGGGGAGAAGTTGTATGTGGATACGGATCAGTACCAGCAGGTGGCAGACCTATTTGAAAGATTTCTAGAGATGGAACCCGACTATGTACGCAAGCAGCTCAGTCAAGAGGGCTTGCGGCAGGTTTCTTTTGGGAGCAAAGGGAATAATTTGTCCTATGGGACCATGACGGAGATCAAGCAGGCAGCGGAAGAAGCCGGCATTAAGGGGATTGACTTTTCAACTAGTCCTAGCCGAAGTTATCCGAATGGAAATTTTGCTTCTCAATTTATTGGACTGGCTCAGTTGACTGAACATGAAGACGGTAGCAAGACTTTGGTGGGAAATACCGGTCTGGAAGCGTCCATGAACAGTACCCTTGCTGGGATAGACGGAGTGACCACCTATGAGAAAAACCGTACCGGAAGCATTATTCCAGGAACAGAAAAGGTTGAAAGTAAGCGTGTGGATGGACAAGATGTTTATACTACTTTGTCAGCCAACCTTCAGACTTACCTGGAAACTCGGATGGATGCCTTTCAAGAACGAACCAAAGGAAAGTGGGCTACTGCAACGTTGATTTCGGCTAAAACGGGTGAGATTCTGGCGACGACTCAGCGACCAACCTTTAATCCGGATACCAAGGAAGGTTTGGATGATGAAAACTTCACTTGGTCCTCCTCTCTTTATCAGAGCAACTACGAGCCAGGGTCAACTATGAAGGTCATGACCTTGGCGGCAGCTATAGACGACAACAACTTCCCAGCTAATGAACTTTTCGACAATACGGAGTTGAAGGTCATTGATGCCACGATTCGGGACTGGTCGGTTAATAATGGAACCTCTACTGGTCAGGTTATGAGCTTTGCCCAAGGTTTTGCATACTCCTCTAACGTTGGGATGGTCCAGTTGGAGCAGAAGATGGGAGATGACAAGTGGTTGGATTATTTGTCCCGTTTCCGTTTCGGAGTCCCTACTCGTTTTGGAATGGGGAATGAATCCTCTGGCCTCTTACCAGCGGATAATGTTGTTTCGATTGCCATGTCCTCCTTTGGACAGGGGATTTCTGTGACCCAGGTGCAATTGCTTCGCGCTTTTTCAGCCATTGCCAATGACGGGGTCATGTTGGAACCGAAATTTATTTCTGCCATTTATGATGAAAATAAAGATGCAGCCCGAAAGGGATCAGTAGAAATTATGGGGAATCCGGTATCACAAAAGGCTGCTAGTCAGACTCGGGACTATATGGTAACAGTTGGGAGCGATCCCTTTTATGGAACCTTGTATGATCGCTATTCTTCGGACTTGAGTTTGCAAGGACCCATTATTCAGGCTGGTGGTCAGAATATCGCGGTGAAATCAGGTACGGCCGAAATTGCTAAAGAGGACGGAACGGGGTACCTTGAGGGGACCTATATGAACTCGGTAGTGGCCATGTCCTCTGCTGAAGACCCTGACTTTATCATGTACGTGGCCACAGCGGAACCCGAGACTTTTGACCCATTGATGTGGCGGGATATTGTTAATCCGGTCTTAGAAGAAGCGATAGCCATGAAAGATACACTCAATCTGACAGAAACGAGCCCGGTATTGGATCAAATCACTAAGGAATTTACCTACGAGATGCCAGATACTACGGATGTGACACCAGGGAATCTAGCGGATACCCTCCGGCAGAATGTAGTGCAACCGATTATTTTAGGGACAGGAACGTCTATTCGTAAGCTATCTGCCAATACAGGAAACAAGCTTAAGGCTAATCAACAAGTCTTGATTTTAACCAATAGTTTTGAAGAAGTTCCTGATTTCTATGGGTGGAGTCCAGAGATGATTCAACAATTCGGGGAATGGATGGGCATCGAGATGGATATTCGTGGTTCAGGTAACCATGTGGTTCGTCAAAATGTAGATCCAAACACACAATTGAAAAAAGTCAAAAAAATTAGAGTGACCTTGGGAGAATAATATGAATACCGAACTCTTTGTCAGTATAATTTCTTTTTTACTGACGGTACTATTGATGCCAGTCTTCATTCGAACCTATAACAAGGCCAAGATTTCTGGTCAGCAAATGCATGAAGATGTTAAACAACATCAGGCCAAAGCGGGGACACCTACGATGGGGGGGATTGTTTTTCTTCTAGTAGGCAGTCTCGTAGCCTTTCTTAGCTTGATTTGGTCTGATAATTGGACAGCCAATGCTGGGATGGTTTTGCTAATCCTGGTTTTATATGGCTTAGTTGGTTTTTTGGATGACTTCTTGAAAGTTTTTCGCCGGATTAATGAAGGGTTGAATCCACGTCAGAAGCTACTCTTGCAATTGATAGGTGGGGTTTTGTTTTTCTTCTTTGCAGACAATCATATGGGGACCTTGAATCTCTTCGGGTATCCATTGCCTTTAGGGATATTGTACCTACCTTTTGTTCTCTTCTGGTTGGTTGGATTTTCCAATGCAGTCAATTTGACCGATGGGATTGACGGTTTATCGAGTATCTCGGTGGTAATCTCGATTTCTGCCTATGGTGTGATTGCCTACATGCAACAACAATGGGATATCCTCTTGATTATTGCTTCGATGATTGGTGGTCTTCTTGGATTCTTCCTCTTTAACCGCAAGCCGGCTAAAGTCTTTATGGGGGATGTCGGTAGTCTAGCCCTTGGTGGTATGCTGGCGGCGATTTCTATGGCCCTGCACCAGGAGTGGACCCTTTTATTGATTGGCTTGGTCTATGTCATTGAAACGGCATCTGTAATGTTGCAGGTGGCTTACTTTAAGTATACTCGTAGAAAATATGGGGAAGGGCGTCGTATTTTCCGCATGACTCCTTTCCATCACCACCTAGAGTTAGGTGGCCTTTCTGGTCATGGGCCAGCATGGTCTGAATGGAAGGTTGACTTCTTCCTATGGGGACTGGGGCTCTTAACTTCGCTTTTAGCACTAGCTATTCTTTACTTGTAATGAAAAAGATTCTTCCAGAACTGGTTTAGGTCTAGTTTACGGAGAATCTTTTTTTGATATTTTTGGGAACATACGTGTGGAATTGATTAATTTTCCAGCCCAATTTTCACGTGGTGTTCCTTTTTTGTGAACAAGTCTAGCTGTAATGGATTTTTCCAGCCTTTTTCCTTTTTCCAATGTGGTATAATAGTAAGAAGTTAAAAAAGGATGTGACGCATGAAATTTACAGATTTTCAATTTAAGGACTTTCTTCAGCAAGCCCTGAAGGCAATCAACTTTCAGCAACCAACAGAAGTACAGGAAAAATTAATTCCGGTTGTCTTGAGTGGGAAGGATCTAGTAGGAGAATCGAAAACAGGGTCTGGGAAGACCCACACTTTCTTGCTCCCTATTTTCCAAAAGTTAGAGGATCTGCCCTATACACAAGCGGTCATTACGGCTCCTAGTCGAGAGCTAGCGGACCAAATCTATCAAGCCTGTAAGCAGCTGGCGAGCTACGCACCCTTTTCTGTTCGCCTAGCTAATTATGTTGGTGGGACAGATAAGGCCCGACAAATTGAACGTTTATCTAAAAGCCAACCCCATATTGTGATTGGAACACCAGGTCGAGTCAACGACTTGGTGGCCAGTGGTGATCTGGATATTCATCGGACTCAGACCTTTGTGGTAGATGAAGCGGATATGACTTTAGATATGGGTTTCCTAGAGACGGTTGACCAGATTGCTTCACGTCTACCTAAGGATGTCCAAATCTTGGTATTTTCTGCGACCATTCCGCAAAAGTTGCAACCTTTCCTGAAAAAATATTTGCAACAACCAGTTATGGAGCAGATTGCTACCAAGACGGTTATCGCAGATACCATTGAGAATTGGTTGGTTTCAACCAAAGGTCGTGACCGCAATGCGTTAATTTACCGAATGACTCAAATGATTCAGCCTTACTTGGCCATGATTTTTGTCAATACAAAGGGCCGGGCAGAGGAACTTTATACGTATCTCCAGGAGCAGGGCTTGAAAGTTGCTCGTATCCACGGAGATATTCCGCCTCGGGAACGCAAGCGAACCATGAACCAGGTGAAAAATTTGGAATATACCTATGTAGTGGCAACAGATCTCGCAGCACGTGGAATTGATATTGAAGGAGTTAGTCATGTGATTAATGATGCCATTCCTCAAGATCTATCATTCTTTGTTCACCGTGTAGGTCGTACAGGCCGAAATGGCTTGACTGGAACCGCTATAACCCTTTATTCTCCGCAGGATGACTCGGCCATTCGGGATTTGGAGAAAATGGGGATTTCCTTCCTTCCAAAAGAAATGAAAGACGGAGCTTTTGTCGACACCTATGACCGGGACCGCCGGGCCCAAAGGGAGAAAAAACGAGAAAAACTCGACACTGAAATGATTGGTTTGGTTAAGAAAAAGAAAAAGAAAATCAAGCCAGGCTACAAGAAAAAGATTCAGTGGGCGGTCAACGAAAAACGCAGAAAAACCAAACGGGCTGAACGCCGTGCTCAGGGCCGTGCAGAACGGAAGGCTAAGCGTCAGACCTTTTAGGAATATGAGGTAATGTATGATCCCGAATCTAGGAATTAGTTTTTATGAAAATTTGATGAATCGTTTGCCTGATGGGCAACTCTTTAGTGTACGAGCAGTTTTTGATGGTCTACCTCGGATTTTAGAGCGGCTGCCGATTACCTTGGGCTTGACCCTCGCGGGTTCTATCTTTGGCCTGCTCTTAGCAGTACTTTTTGCTTTAGTAAAGATCCGACGCGTGCGGATTCTTTACCCCGTTCAAGCGGTTTTTGTTAGCTTTTTGCGGGGAACACCGATTTTGGTTCAGTTAATGTTAACCTATTATGGAATTCCACTTCTTTTGAAAGCTTTGAACCAGAGTCTGGGAACCGATTGGAATATCAATGCGATTCCTGCAGTCGTTTTTGCAGTGGTGGCCTTCGCTTTTAATGAAGCTGCCTATGCCAGTGAGACCATTCGTGCTGCAATTCTTGCAGTAGATCCTGGAGAGATGGAAGCGGCGCGGAGTTTGGGTATGACAGAAAGTCAAGTCTACCGTCGTGTTGTTTTTCCGAATGCCGCTGTTATTGCACTGCCAACCTTGATAAATAATTTGATTGGCTTAACGAAGGGAACCTCTTTGGCCTTCAATGCGGGGGTAGTTGAGATTTTTGCCCAAGCTCAAATCTTGGGAGGAACTGATTACCGCTACTTTGAGCGTTTTATTTCCGTTTCCCTTGTGTATTGGGCTGTCAGCATCTTGATTGAGCAATTTGGCCGTTGGTGGGAACGCCGCCTAGCCATTGGTGATGAATAGGAGGCCTCAGATGATTTCAGTTACAGGTTTAAGCAAAAAATTCGGTAAACAAGTGATTTTAGATAAGCTGGATGTGACGATACAGAAGGGGGAAGTGATTGCCTTGATTGGTTCTTCAGGGGCTGGTAAGTCAACCTTTCTTCGGAGTCTCAATTTTTTAGAAACCGCTGATGCTGGTACCATTCAAGTAGAAGATAAAGTGTTGGATGTTAAGACTGCAAGTAAGGAAGATATCTTGGCCTTGCGGCAACAACTGTCTATGGTTTTCCAACAGTTTAATCTCTTTTCTAGACGTACAGTGTTAGAAAATGTTATGGAGGGGCTGGTTCAGGTGAAAAAAATGCCTGTACCTAAAGCCAAGGATTTGGCCTTAAAAGAGTTGACCAAAGTGGGGCTGGCTGACAAGGTGGACCAGTATCCAAAACAATTGTCAGGAGGCCAGAAGCAACGGGTTGGTTTGGCTCGCGCCCTAGCCATGAAACCAAGTGTTTTATTATTGGATGAGCCAACATCTGCCTTAGACCCTGAGTTGGTTCGTGAGGTGGAGAAGGCTATTAGCCAGGCCGCGGATGACGGGCAAACCATGATTTTGGTCAGTCACGATATGGCCTTTGTCGAGCAAGTAGCCGATCGAGTTTTATTCTTAGAAAAAGGAAAAATTATCGAAGAGGGTACACCAGACGAAATTTTCCATCATCCTAAGCAGGAGCGGACCAAGGTCTTCTTGGCCAATTATCGTAGAGATGAGGTTTGAGGATGCTGGCGGAGATGATGAGGCTCTACTTTCAGAGCTTATTGATTACAACGGTCGGGACTATGGTTCTGGCCTTGTTCTTCTACTTTCGTGGATTGGGAAAGGGACGGAGTAAGCGAGAAATGAGGCATGAGGTCTTTATTGCCTCTTGTTTAGTGATTCCGATTTTTTCCTTTGCAGTGATGGCCTTATTGATTGTGCTCTGATCTTCTTGAAACGGATTTCTTGAAATTGCTAGGAGATGGGACTATAATGACAGTAAAAGCTACAAGAGGAGAAAATCTATGTATGACACACTGATTATTGGGGCCGGACCGGCTGGAATGACTGCTGCCCTTTATGCCGCACGTGGTAATTTGAAGGTTGCGCTCTTGGAACGCGGGATTCCAGGCGGGCAAATGAATAATACCGCAGATATTGAGAATTATCCAGGTTTTGCTAAGATTTCTGGTCCAGAATTAGCCGATCACATGTTCCAACCTTTGGAAGGATTTGGCGTGGAATATATTTTTGGCTGGGTTCAATCTGTTGAGGATAAAGGAGACTACAAGGTAGTCCATACGGACTCTGGGGATTTCCAAGCCAAGACAGTAGTTGTTGCTACTGGTTCATCCCATCGTCAGTTGGGGGTGCCAGGTGAAGCAGAGTACAATAGTCGCGGAGTTTCCTATTGTGCAGTCTGTGACGGAGCCTTCTTCCGAGATGAGGATATTTTGGTTGTTGGTGGAGGTGATTCGGCTGTGGAAGAGGCGCTCTTCCTTACTCAGATGGGAAAAACAGTGACCATCGTTCATCGTCGGGATGAACTTCGAGCCCAGAAAATTCTACAGGATCGGGCCTTTGCAAACGAAAAAATCCATTTTATTTGGGATACTGTGGTCAAGGAAATAAAAGGCGATGATCGGAAGGTTCAAAGCGTTGTCCTTGAAAATCTTAAGACCGAAACCGTGACAGAAGAGGCTTTTGGAGCTGTTTTCATCTATGTTGGTTTAGATGCTGTTAGTGAATTTGTATCTGATTTAGGGATCACGGACGAAAACGGATGGATTCCAACCGATCACGAGATGAAAACCAAAGTAGATGGTATTTATGCCATTGGCGATATTCGTCAAAAAGACCTTCGGCAAATTACCACAGCTGTTGGCGATGGAGCAATGGCTGGTCAGCAGGTCTATAAATATATTTCAGAATTATAATAATTAGGCTGGGTTTGTCTCAGCCTTTTTTGTTATGTAGATTCTAGAATGAACGTCCATAATGAAAACACTGTGAAAGCAGTGAAATCTTCCATCATTTCCTAGCTTTTTACAGCTTCCTTCATGTGGTATAATAGGACTAGTATTTTTGAAGGAGTCAATATGTATCCAGATGATAGTTTGACCTTGCATACAGATCTGTATCAGATCAATATGATGCAGGTTTATTTTGAACAAGGTATTCACCAAAAACACTCCGTTTTTGAATTGTATTTCCGGAAATTGCCATTTAAGAATGGTTACGCTGTTTTTGCTGGTTTGGAACGGGTGATTCAATACCTCCGGGATTTCCGCTTTACTGAATCAGATTTAAATTATCTACGTGATCAGGGATACCAGGAGGACTTTCTAGCCTACCTTAAGAATTTCCGGTTAACCTTAACCGTTCGGTCCATGCAAGAAGGGGATCTGGTTTTTGCGAACGAGCCCTTGATGCAGATTGAAGGAGAACTAGCACAGTGTCAGTTGGTGGAAACAGCCCTCTTAAATATCATCAACTACCAAACCTTGATTGCAACCAAGGCTGCACGAATTAAGTCTGTTATCGGGGATGAGCCGCTGCTAGAATTTGGTACCCGTCGGGCTCAAGAGATGGATGCAGCCATTTGGGGAACCCGGGCCGCATTTATTGGAGGGGCATCTGGAACCAGTAATGTCCGGGCTGGGAAACGGTTTGCGATCCCCGTGGCAGGGACCCACGCCCATTCACTGGTTCAAGTATACGGCAATGACTACCAAGCTTTTAAAGCTTACGCAAAAACCCATCGCGACTGTGTATTCTTAGTAGATACCTATGATACATTGCGGCTGGGTGTGCCTGCGGCGATTCGTGTCGCCAAGGAAATGGGAGATCGAATCAACTTCTTAGGTGTCCGGATTGATTCGGGCGATATTGCTTATATTTCAAAAAAAGTCCGCCAGCAGCTAGATGATGCAGGTTTTATCGAGGCGAAAATTTACGCATCGAATGATTTGGATGAGACGACGATTCTTAACCTCAAGATGCAAAAGGCTAAAATTGATGTCTGGGGTGTCGGGACCAAGTTAATTACAGCTTACGACCAGCCTGCACTAGGTGCAGTCTACAAAATTGTCTCTATTGAAGATGACCAGGGACAAATGCGGGATACCATTAAATTGTCAAGCAATGCGGAAAAGGTATCCACTCCAGGTAAGAAACAGGTTTGGCGAATTACCAGTGGCAGTAAGGGCAAATCCGAAGGAGATTACATTTCCTTTGCGGATCAGGATGTGAATCAGTTACCTGAATTGGAAATGTTCCACCCTACCTATACCTATATCAACAAACGAGTCAAGGATTTCCAAGCAGTTCCTCTTTTAAAAACAATTTTTGAAGATGGGGTACAGATTTACCAGTCTCCGAATTTGGTAGATATTCAGGCTCATGCGCGTACAGCTTTTGACAAACTCTGGGATGAGTACAAACGCGTTCTTAATCCACAGGATTATCCAGTAGATTTGGCCCGAGACGTTTGGGAAAACAAAATGGAACTGATTGAAAAGGTTCGCCGTCAGGCTATGGAAGAAGGAGTAGATGCATGAGCTTACAAGCAGAAATTATTCAGGCTCTTGGAGTAAAGTCCGCAATTGATGCTCAGGCAGAGATCCGCAGAAGTATTGAATTGCTCAAGGAATACATGGAGAAACATCTCTTCTTGAAAACCTATGTCCTTGGTATCTCGGGTGGACAGGACTCCACCTTGGCGGGTCGCTTGGCACAAATGGCTATGGAAGAGTTACGATTGGAGACGGGCGATCCCAACTATCAATTTATTGCTGTACGTCTTCCTTACGGTCAACAACTAGATGAAGCGGATGCGCAAGCAGCACTTGATTTTATCCAAGCAGACCAAGTTGTAACTGTGAATATCAAAGAAAGTGTAGATGCTTTGGTTGCAAGCTTAGAGTTTGCAGGCCAAAGTATTTCCGATTTTAATAAAGGCAACATCAAGGCTAGAGCCCGGATGCAGGTTCAGTATGCCATTGCAGGTGCGCAACAAGGGGCTGTGATTGGTACAGATCATGCGGCAGAGAATTTAACAGGCTTCTTCACCAAGTTTGGAGACGGTGCCGCCGATATCCTCCCCCTGTACCGACTTAATAAACGCCAGGGTCGTCAACTCTTGCAAACCTTGCAAGCGCCAGCTGCTCTCTACGAAAAAGTACCGACTGCAGATCTGGAAGAAGAGAAACCGCTCTTGTCCGATGAACAGGCGTTAGGAGTTTCCTATCAAACAATTGATGATTATTTAGAAGGGAAAAGTGTTTTAGCTCAAGACCAAGCTCGAATTGAAGAACTCTGGTTCAAAGCCCAACATAAACGCCATCTCCCGATTACAGTATTTGATGACTTTTGGAAGTAATTTAAAAAAAGCTCAAGTTAATGCGAAACTTGAGCTTTTTGAGTATCTGCTGAAAAAATCCCAGCGACTTATCGCTGGGATTACTCATTACTACTCAAAACCGAATTGATTTCTCCCCGTGTTGTTGGCTCCGTTTCCTTCACTTGAAGATGGTAGGTTGGGATTAGGGAAGGTTGTATCGAAACTAGATGAAGGAAGTGTTCCATCTTCAGTGGAAGATGGGGTAGAGCTACTAGAGCTTGATGGTAAATAGGTATCCTCATCGTCTTCGTCATCATAACGGTTGGTATTGGTGTTGTTTGGAACTTGGCGTGCACCTCGAGCAGCATTTGAAGTATCTGCTCCGTTTTTGAAGACATAACTTCCGCTGCGATAGAGACCGCTTGGCATTGGGAAGTCCTCGTTTCCGTTTGGATGGAGGTAGGCCATCATGTTCCGGTAAACGCTAGTCGCAACGTCAATACCACTATCGAGGACTGGTGTGAAGCGGTTATTGTAACCGGTCCAGACTGCCATGGCGTATTGTGGTGTGTATCCTACAAACAGCTCATCCGGTGCAGCGATGTAAGAACCAGCGGTAGAACGAGTCAGCAATGGGACTTCGTCATCTCCGTAGTTGGAGGTACCGGTCTTACCTGCTTGGTAGAGACCAGCGATTGCTGCGTTTCTACCAGTATTATGCGTTAAAACAGTTTTGAGCATATCGGTAACCATGTAAGCTGTTTGTTCAGACATAGCCCGATTTCCTTTATCTGTTAAGTCTTGGGAACTTCCATCTTGGTAAACCACACGATTGACATATTGCGGTTTATAGTAGGTTCCGCCGTTAGCAAATGCAGCATAGGCTGCAGCCATTTTCTCAGAACTAGCCCCGTATTGACGATCTGAAATCGTGGTGTTACTTGAGATGGCGTTGGCATAAACCATATCAGGATAGTTGATTCCTAAACCATTGAGGAATTGAAGGGAGTCTTCAAGACCGACAGCTTCCAAGGCCCGGACAGCCGGTACGTTCCGTGAGTCTTGGATAGCATATTGAAGCGTAATCGTTCCTAGGTAACGGCGGTCATAGTCGTAAACCGGTGTGTTAGTGCCAGGGTAGTTATAAGGGGTATCGTAAACGTAAGTTCCTGTTGAATCATAGATACCATTTTCGATTGCAGGTGCATAATCAGTGATAGGCTTCATAGAGGAACCAAAGTCACGATTGGTTTCAACGGCTTGGTTGGTTCCGAATGAAACGTTGTTGGATTGGTTTCGACCACCGAGTTGGGCAACAACGCGTCCATTTGTTACATCCACGATGGTTGATGCAACCTGCATTTCATCATCTGGATAGGCAACGTAATCATAGGTATTATAGATATTCCACAATTGCTGTTGAGCTTCAATATCAACGTTGGTGTAGACTTCCATACCAGTTGTTAACAAGTTTTTACCTGTTTCCGTTTCAACTTGTTCAATTACCTGTTTGAGGTAGTTATCCAAGTAAGCTGGGTAGCTTTCAGTCCTGCGGAGACTTTGAAGACCATCGGTAATTGGTGTGTTGATGGCTTGCTCATATTGTTCAGCGGAGACGTAATTCATGTCCTTCATCTCACGCAAGACCAAATTCCGACGTTCTAGGGCTGCTTCGGGATTGGTGTATGGATCGTATTGGTTAGGTGCCTGAGGCATTCCAGCCAAGAGAGCCAATTGTGGTAAACTCAAGTCACGGAGATCTTTTCCATAGTAACTTTGAGCGGCCGTCTTCATTCCGTAATTTCCGTTGGACATATAGACCTTGTTGATGTAGTAGGTTAGGATTTCCTGCTTGGTCACTTGTTGCTCCAGTTGCATAGCTAGCCAAGCCTCCCGTGCCTTCCGGCTCAAAGTCTGGTCAGATGCAGCGGTAGAGAAATAGGTCAGCTTGATTAATTGCTGTGTTAGGGTTGATCCTCCCTGCGTTCCACTGCTTGTCAAGTTATTGAGGGCTGCTCCCGCAATCCGAATGGCATCCAAGCCACGGTGGTCAAAGAAGCGATGGTCCTCAATGGATACGATGGCATTGACCAATTCGACTGGAATTTCTTCCGGCGAAGCATTCTCTCGTTTCTCCGAACCCAAATCTGCAATCAAGTTGTTTTGATTGTCATAGATTTTGGAGGAAGTTGTCGCAATCAATTGTTCCTCAGACAAGGTCGGGGATGTGATTGCAAAATAAAGGAAAACCGCTCCCCCCAAGGCAACCAATGCCAAGAAGAGCGATAGCATTCCGAGGACAAGAAACTTGCCTAGTCTCGGCCATGAAAAATTCTTCATTTAGACTTACCACCTATTAAATGTTCTTCGATGATTTCCAAATAGGGTACGCTAGGGAAGGCCCCCAAAGAAATCGAGTAGCCATGTTCCCGAATAAACTCTATAGGAAGAGACTTCCAATTATCTTGGAAGCTTCGTATGAGAGCTTCTGCCGGAAGCAGATAGGTCTCCTGCAATGTTGAAAAGTGGAGCAAAGCAAAGCAAATTCCCTCCTGTTCCAAGACCTGTCCCATATGCTCAATCTGGTGGGCGTGGAAATTTTTCAAAGGCATACCTGTTTTCTGCCGCGTTTCCTTGGCTTCAAAGTCGAGGTAATAGCCCTTATAAACTCCAGAGTAATCCGTAGTAGACGCTTGTCTAAAATAAGCCTCTACAATTTTAGCGCGGCTTCGCTGGGGATAGTCCACCCGGACAATTTGCACCGGCGTCGGTTTTTTATGAATCACAGCTAGCCCTTTTGTGAGATAATAGGAATTGGTTTCATTAAGCATGTTTTCGAAAGACATTCCCCGGTTGGCAAAATTGGTCCTCTTCTTTTGGGACCGAGGCAGGCCTGAACGGGTCTGTCTTGCAAGTTTGGACGGATACTGAACCATAAGCCTCCTTTTGCAACATTACACCCAACCATTATACCACACTTTAGAAAGAGGAACTGTTTTAAAATGGCGACATTATTAGCAGCAGGTTACACCAGTTTTGAACTGGGTATTTTTGGTACCAAGGATGCTCGTCTTCCAATCCTTAAAAGTCTTCTTAAGCGCACCTATCGTCGCTACCTTGAAGAAGGCATTGATTATATTGTTTTTCGTGGTCAACTTGGTTTCGATGCCTGGTCACTTGATGTTTTGGAAGAACTTCGAGCTGAAGGTTACGATTTTCAGATGGCCTGTGTTTTTCTTTTTCAAGATCAAGGAAAAAATTGGAACGAAGCCAATCAAGCAGTCTTAGAGCGTTTTAAAGGTCTAGATTATGTTGCCGCAGCATATGAAACCTATGAAAATCCGGGACAGCTCAAGGCCTACCAAGAACTTCTGCTAAGGCATGCCCGAGAAGTTTTACTATTATATGATGAGGAAAACCCAACTAACCTCAACTATTTGAGGATTGCAACCCAAGAAAAAGGAATCCCCTTACAATTGCTGGGTTTTTCCGAATTAAACGAAGAAGCGGAAAATTTTTTAAAAGATAATGGCTAGCCCTTGCTAAACTTACAAAAGATTTTATATAATTAGACTTATAAATCAGAACGGAGAGAGAGATGGCCAGTATTCAGTTTACCTCGAAAGATATTTTTGACAAAGATTTTAAGACAGCCGTAAGGGGCTATAATAAAGAAGAAGTTGATGAGTTTCTAGATGATGTGATCAAAGATTATGAAACCTATGCAGCTCTGGTTAAAGAATTGCAACAAGAAATCCAAGAATTAAAGAAAAAAGTTGCTAAACCAAGCCCCCAGGAGCCAGTACAACCACGGGTACAGGCACAAGCACCTGTACAACCGACTTATGCTCAGACAGCTCTTCCCAAGGAACAGGCGGTTTCAGTTTCCAATTATGATATTTTACGCCGTTTGAACCGTCTTGAGAAAGAGGTCTTTGGCAAACAGATTGTCGAAAAAGGTTTGTAATCAAGAACGTGTAATTTTTGGATAATCGCATACTTGCTTGTCAAGTATGAGGAAAGTCCATGCTAGCACCAGCTGTGATGCTGGTAGTGTTTGTGCTAGGCGAAGACATAAGCCTAGGGACGAGAAATCGTTACGGCGGTCGAAAAAGCTAAGTCCACGGATAAGCTTTACTAGACCTGAAAGTGCCACAGTGACGGAGTTTTCCTGGAAACGGGAAAAGTGGAACGCGGTAAACCCCTCAAGCTAGCAACCCAAATTTTGGTCGGGGCATGGGATGCCTGGAATCCGAACGGAGCATCCTGACCGGGATACCGGTAGACAGATGATTATCGAAGGAAATAAGACCTAGTTATTTCCGGAACAGAACATGGCTTATAGAAAATTACACATAGGTAGCTAGCGTATGCTAGCTTTTGTTTTATAGAGGAAAAGTATGAAAAAAGAATTTCAAATAGTGGCAACGGCTGCAGCGGGTCTGGAAGCCTTGGTGGGGCGTGAGCTACGAGATATGGGAATTGACTGTCAGGTTGAAAATGGCAAGGTTCGATTTCAAGGCGGCCAGGAGATGTTTATGCGCGCCAATCTTTGGCTACGTACTGCTGATCGGATTAAATTAGTCTTGGGACAGTTTCCAGCCAAGACTTTTGAGGACCTTTATCAAGGTGTCTTTGCCATCGATTGGCAAGACTATCTTCCGCTTGGTGTTCAATTTCCTGTTTCTAAGGCTCGTTGTGTTCGATCCAAGTTACATAATGAACCTAGTGTGCAGGCGATTACTAAAAAGGCGATTGTTCGAAAAATGCAGAAAGTTTATGCGCGCCCAGAAGGTGTTCCCGTGCCTGAAACAGGCCCTGTATTCTCTATTGAAGTAGCCATTCTTAAGGATCAAGTTATGGTTCTGCTAGATACTAGTGGCGACAGTCTCTTTAAACGTGGTTACCGTACCGAGAAGGGAGGGGCGCCCCTCAAGGAAAATATGGCCGCTGCCTTAGTTAATCTTTCGAATTGGTTCCCAGATAAACCTTTAGTCGACCCCACCTGTGGGTCTGGAACCATTGTGATCGAGGCTGCAATGAAGGCACTCAACCAGGCTCCTGGTTTGCAGCGGTCTTTTGCCTTCGAGGCATGGCCTTGGGTTGATCAAGCTCTTTGGAAAATGGTAAAAGAAGAGGCTAAAGCAGCCAAGAAGACGAATCTGGATCTAAGAATTATGGCCTCCGATCTTGACGGGAAGATGGTGAGCTTGGCCCAGGAAAATGCGAAACGAGCCGGTGTGGCTTCAAGTATTTCCTTTAAGCAAATGCGGTTACAAGACTTTCGGACAGATCTTATTAATGGCGTCATTATTGCCAATCCCCCTTACGGGGAACGCTTGATGGATGATGAAGGCGTGACCCGCTTGTATCAGGAAATGGGAGAAACGTTTGCTCCCTTGAAAACTTGGAGTAAGTTCATTCTGACTAGTGACAGTCAATTTGAGGAGAAATTTGGCAGTGTGGCGGATAAGAAGAGAAAATTGTATAATGGAACTCTAAGAGTAGATTATTATCAATATTACGGAGAGCGCGTGAGACGTTCGGAGAGTGAATCTTAATTAGAAGGAGAATCATATGTCGAAACAAGATGGAATTCCGCCGCAATCGGAACATGATGGCATCTTGGACCTAGAACAGGCGCAAGATCTAACCGTCGCAGAAGCGGTCCGCAAGAATGAAGAAAGTAAAGCGGGGATTGTGGCCGGGGATAATGCCTTGGACAAGTATATCAAGCAGCATAAAGATGAAATCCAGCAAGCTAAATTTGATACCCAGACCATTGACTTGTCCGAAGCAACTAGGAGAGTTTCGGAGAACCTAAGCTCTGAGACCAGCATTCAAGTGGCTTCCACTTTTAACAGTGAAGCAATTTCTGAAGTTGCGGATAAGGTTGATGATTTGGGACAAACAACTGTTTTTGACTCGATCCCGGTGGAATCAGTAGCATCTTCTACGGGGCCGGAGGAAGAAACCAGTGAGGTGGATGTGACATTTGCGGCTAGTCCTGCAGCAGTTTCTTCGGTTCATTCAACGGTTTCAGCAACCGAGGAGTTTGCTGCTGAGGGGGCACGGCATGTGGCCAACCTTCCTTTTTATAAGAAAAAATCCTTTGTATACTCAGCGGCTGCTGCTTTAGCGATTCTTGTTTTAGGTGGGACTAGCTATGCCTTGTTGCAACAATCGCAACAGTCTTACCAACAAACCACTTCATCTAGTTCCTCAAGTCGCTCATCTAGTTCGAGTTCGAGCCAGGATGAAAAGACAGTGGAAGAAAATTTGAAGGCCTTCAATGATTTGTTGGATACCTTTTATACTTCGTCAGAGAAGACAGCATTGAAGAATGCTGCCTTTGGAGATTTACCAAAACTACAAGAAGCTCTGAATAAGCTAAGAAATACCAAAGAGTATGATAAGGCTAAGGAGACTTATGACAAATTGTCCAAGGAAATCTCTGCTATTCAAGACCTCAATGCGCAGTTTGAGTCACCAGTTTTAGTTGATGGTGAAATTCAGGCAGATGCTAGACCCAAAGCTAATGCATCTTTTGGTGATATCGATAGTGGCAACGAGAGCTTAAACGCCTTAATTAAACAAGGCTTAGAGAAAGGACGGCAAGAGGCTGTGGCAGCGCCAGCACCACAAACGGCTAACGCTGCTTCCAACGCCGGATCTGCAACGACAGAGGCACAAGCACAAACACCGGCTCCGACTGAGACTGCGCCTGTGGCACCCGTGCAAGCGACAGCTCCAGTAAATCCAGCACCTGCGACCACAACGATCTCTCCAGGTGGACAAGCCTATCCAGCAATGGTGGTTACGCCTGAAGCAGCAACAGCAGTTGTTCCAGCTGGTGGCGGCTACATCAACTGGGGTATTCCAATCCAACGTCAGTTGAGTCGCGTAACATATGATCCTGCAAAATTGGTGGACTCTGAAAATCAAGCTTGGTTCTTTACTCCGGGTGTACTGGAACGGATTTTGGATGATGCCCGTCGCAACGGCTACATTGTAGGCAACCAGTACATCCTGGAGCGGGTGAATATCATTAATGGGAACGCCTACTTCAACCTCTTTAAACCTGACGGAACCTATCTCTTCAGTATTAATGCTAAAACTGGTTATTACGTAGGGAACGCACCTGGTGGAGCGGATGCTCTTGATTATTAACATGTAGAAATAGGACTGGAAACATCATCCAGTCTTATTTTTTTGAAAGTGGTGTGATGAGAGGATTGGAGGAAATCTATAAAGTGATATACTCTTTTAGTTTATCTTTTATTACTGTGTTAGCTCGTCTTGCCGTACTTCAGTACTGTCTACGACTCGCTGCCTTGTACTAAAAGTAAACTAAAACTCCAAGCAGGCTTCGCCTGCTAACTCATGACAGAAAATTAGTTCAGGTATATAATAAAGAAGAGCAATACAAATCCGTAAGTTTATTAGGGCTTTGCCGAGCCTGTAACTAAAACTGGATGAATAAGAGTCATGAGATAACTCGAATACGCCTTGAGCGTGAAAATAAAATTACAAAACAGCCTCTTA
>NZ_JADXDQ010000015.1:0-36101 GCF_015831295.1 Streptococcus sp. NLN64 | reverse complement strand
TTTTAAAAAAGGTCACAAAAACCTTTATTTGGCGTGCACAAAAAGACCACATTTGAAAGTCTGATGTAATTATGAGCTTTCAAATGTGGTCTTATTCTAAATTCTAGGTCTTAACTTAATGACATTGCCTTAGTTGGCGTCTTTTTTGCTGTGGTGTTTGTGGTAAGCCTTTTTTTGGCGTTGCAATTCTTTTTTGATACCGGGCTCTGGGGCATAGTTTTCTTCCCAATCCTCTGGTTTCAAAATTTTATGGGTTTGGGGATCAAAGTGGGCTTTGCCGTCTGGAAAAATTTTTCCCATGTTCGCCTGGTGGACAAGGTCAAAAATTGGAGCTGGGTCTACTCCCATTAAGACAAAATGGCCATAGGTGAAATAGAGAAGGTCAACCAAAGCATCCGCTTGTTTGACTAAATCCACCTGTGGGCCTCCTTCTTTGGCTGTAACTTTTTCCTTGGCCTGGTCAAGGGCCTGATGGAGTTTGCTTACAGTCTCTTCAAACTCCTCGCTAGAGGAACTAGCAGCGTGGACAAATTCAACCAATTCTTCAATGGTAAAGGCAGCGCGGTGGCCAGCATCTTGGCAAGTCCAGGCTCTGGGAGCTTCTTGCGTTCGCTGATCCATCAGACCATGAAATTGTTTAACCTTATTGAAACTGGTATCTTGACTGACAAAAATGGGTTCGTTACCTAAAAATCCAAAGTAAGACAGAGCTTCATGGATACCATCTTCCGTGTTGGAACTGGTGGTGTGCTGGGCAACTTTTTTGATGCGGCTGGACCCATTTCCCATAGCAATAGACAAGCCAACCCCTGAAAGCATTTCAAAGTCATTGTCTGAGTCCCCAAAGGCCATGACTTGGTCTAGGTCAAAGCCAAACTCTTTTCCAAGAATTCGGATCCCTTCCAATTTGGACATGCCAGGACTAATGATATCTGATGCGTAAGGACTGGAGCGGGTAAATTTTAGATGGGGAAAGTGCTCAGCAACTTCCTTGCCCTCTTTGCTGGTGGCCAGCATTAGGATTTGGTAAATAGGTTCGCGAGCAATAGCTTCCAATTCCTTATAGTCTTGGGGAACAAACCGACTAACCACCTTATTAAAAGATTGACTGACCAAGCCCGACAATTTACCAGGAATAAAGCGATGCAGGCCTTGAGTCAAGGAAGACATACCGAAAGACATAATTCGTGAGCCCAACATCCCATCAGCTCGCCCCAGTGCAATCTCCTTACCATTCTCCTTAGCATAGGCCAAGACATCCACCACTTCTTTTTTGGATAAAGTCTGGGCATAAAGAAGACCATTAGGACTAAAGATATATTGGCCATTGTAGGTCACGGCAAAATCTAGATTCAATTCCTCCATAAATTCCTGAACAAAGAAGGGGCCTCTACCTGTCGCCAATCCCACCATGATTCCTTGTTTTTTAAGCGATGCAATCGCCTTTTTGGTTGACTTCAGCACCTGGCGGCTATCATTTACCAAGGTCCCATCAATGTCAAAAAATACCGCTTTTATATCCATTCTAGTCCTCTTATCTGCGCATTTACTTCTTTTTATTTTATCATAATCGTGGCTTCAGTATGATAAAATGAAAGAAAAAAAGAGATGAGGTTACTTATGAAACGAATCTTGGCCCTTCACACAGGGGGGACAATTTCCATGCAGGCGGATGAGCAAGGACGGGTTTCAACCAATGAAAAAAATCCCATGGTGCAGATTCAAGCGGGGCTGGAGAATGTGCAACTACTCTCGGTTGACTTGCTGAACCTCCCAAGTCCGCAAATGACACCTACCCATATGCTCCAACTTTTCAAAACGATCAAAGCCTATGCCCATCAAGTGGATGGGGTGGTGATTACACATGGAACAGACACTTTGGAAGAAACAGCCTACTTTCTAGATACCATGGATCTGCCACCAATTCCTGTAGTCATAACTGGGGCTATGCGTTCCTCTAATGAATTAGGAAGCGATGGTGTCTACAACTTCCAAGCCGCCATCCGCGTGGCAGCGGATGAGCAAGCGAGAGATAAGGGAGTTTTAGTCGTCATGAATGATGAAATCCACGCTGCTAAGTATGTAACCAAAACCCATACTACCAATGTCTCCACCTTCCAAACCCCAACCCATGGGCCTCTAGGCCTCATCATGAAGAAGGAAACCCTCTATTTCAAACAAGCTCAGGAACGGGTCCGCTTTGATTTAGAAGATATTCAAGGATTGGTTCCCATCCTTCCGGTCTACACTGGAATGGATGGGGAGTTATTAGCAATGATTGATCGTTCCCAACTGGATGGTCTCATTATCGAAGCCTTTGGGGCTGGAAACATTCCTCCGCTTGTAGCAGAAAAGCTGGAAGAACTCGTTCAAGCTGGTATTCCTGTCGCCCTGGTCTCCCGTTGTTTCAATGGGATTGCTGAACCCGTTTATGCCTATCCTGGTGGCGGGCAAGACCTTGCCAACAAGGGCATCTACTTTGTTAAGGAACTCAATGCACCCAAGGCCCGACTCAAACTCCTCATCGCCCTCAACGCAGGTCTAACTGGCGATTCCCTTAAAGCTTATATAGAAGGGTAACAAGGTCCTCCTTCACAATCACTTAAAGCCGAAGTTTTTTAACTCGGCTTTTTTGGCACAAAAGAATCGGCTAGACACGCACGCGCCTAGCACTCTACAGTATATTAATCCAAAAGTGATTTTTCTTCTAAATTCCACACAATTTCTTTCCATAAGGGATTGCTACGCCAATCCGGGTCTTGGACAATTTCCTGAGCTACCTTTCTAGCCTCTTCTAAAATAGGAAAATCCTCTAGAATATCCGCCACCTGAAATTCCGGTAATCCAGATTGCCGGGTCCCAAAAATCTCACCAGACCCTCGCATTTTCAGATCTTCCTCCGCCAAACGAAAACCATCAGTGGTCTCGGTCATAATTTTCATCCGTGATTTTCCGGTTTCTGTTTTGGGATTGGCAATCAGTACAGCGTAGGATTGGGTTGAACCCCGTCCGACACGCCCACGTAGCTGGTGGAGCTGACTGAGACCAAAACGGTCAGCATCAACGATAATCATGATGGAAGCATTGGGAACGTTGACCCCAACCTCAATAACGGTCGTCGAGACCAGAACTTTGAGTTGGCCGGCCTTAAAGCGGTCCATGACCTGATCTTTTTCAGCTGCCTTCATTCGTCCATGAAGTAAGCCAACCTCTATTCCTTGACCTAAGAAAGACTGCAATTCTGCCTGCAAATCCTGAGCATTTTTTAAATCCAGTGCTTCCGACTCCTCAATCAAAGGGGAAATCACATAAGCTTGTGCCGCTTTCTGCTGAACTTCCTCTTTTAACCAGGTGTAGACCTGCTCCTGTTGCTCATGCTTAACCCACCGCGTTACGATCGGTTTCCGGCCTGCTGGCAACTGGTCAATAATCGAGATATCTAAGTCTCCGTAAGCCGTGATAGCCAGGGTCCTTGGAATGGGCGTCGCCGTCATCATCAACACATCTGGACGCAGACCTTTTTCCCGTAAGGCGCGCCTCTGCTTCACCCCAAAGCGGTGTTGTTCGTCCACAATAATCAGCCCCAGTTTCTCATAGGTCACCCCATCCTGAATCAGCGCATGCGTTCCAATGACAAAAGCCGCCTCGCCAGAGGCAATTTGCTCCAAGACCTCCCGCCTGATCGATCCCGTCTGACTCCCCTTGAGCAAGACTTTGTGAACATCCGGGAAGAGCTGGTCCAAGCTCTCCAAATGTTGCTCAGCCAAGATTTCCGTTGGCACCATGAGTGCTGCTTGGAAACCTGCGGTAAAAGCGGCATACATGGCCAAGGCAGCCACAATCGTTTTTCCACTTCCCACATCCCCCTGTAGCAAGCGACTCATCTGACGGTCACTGGCCATGTCTGCCAAGATGTCCTGCAGGACCTTCTCCTGGGCTTGCGTGAGCGAAAAAGGAAGGTTGGCCTTAGCCTGGGCCAGGAGATCCGGTGAATAGGTTAGAACTTCCCCATCTCCCGGTTTGCCCTGTTCTCTTTTAAGTAACTGCAAAGGCAGTTGGAAATAGAGGAGTTCCTCAAACTTAATCCGCCGAAGGGCTTGTTTGTAAGCTGCTAAATCTGGTGGAAAATGCATATACTCCACTGCTGTAACGCGGTCTAACAGGCGGTAGCGTTCCCGTAATACTTGTGGCACATTCTCTTCCAGTAACTGATGAAGCCCCTCATCGATAACCTGTCGAATCAACTTTACCAGACTAGCCTGAGAAATCCCCTGGGCCACGTGATATACCGGCTGCAGATCCTGGTCAATTTGGGTCAAAAACTTCATACCCGTTAGACTATTTTTAGCCTGGTCCCACTTGCCATAAACCGCAACAGTCGCCCCCATCTGAATCTTATCCACCAAATAGGGTTGGTTAAAAAAGGTGACGCCAATCACAACCTGCTCTTGTTGAATGGATAAACGAACGCGGTTACGCTTATAGCCATAGTACTGAACACTGGCCGGACGGACAACGACACCCGACAAAACAGCCTTCTCACCATCTTCCAAATCAAAAACGGATTTATGTTTAAAATCTTCATAGCGGAAAGGGAAATACAAGAGCAGGTCTTGTAAGGTTTCAATCCCTAAACGAGCCCACTTCTCAGCCGATTTGGGACCCACTCCCGCTAATACGGTTAAGGGTTGATGCAAATTCATAACTCACCTATTTTCGATAAACACGAGGAATACGATCACTGAGCAAGCAAACAACTTCGTAATTAATGGTCCCCCTGTATTCAGCAACCTGGGTCACATCAATCCTCTCCTGACCACTGCTGCCAATCAAGGTTACTTTCGTTCCAATTGGATAAGCCTTGGGCAAGCGAATGGTTAACTGGTCCATGGAAACCCGACCGACAATCGGACAAAAAACACCATCAACCAGAACTTCAAAATCTTGCATATCACGCGTCCACCCATCCGCATAGCCTAAAGGGAGGGTCCCAATATACTCTTCCTCTTGGCTGACGTAAGTTTTCCCATAGCCCACTCCTTGCTGGGAAGCTATTTTCTTAACATGGACTAGTTCGGATTCCAGGGACAAGGCTGCTTTAATTTCAAAAGGAAGCTCCAAAGTACGCCCACTTGGATTCATACCGTAAATAATATTGCCCAAGCGAACCATGTTCAAAACGGTCTCGGGATGCCAAATGCTGGTTGCTGAATTGGAAGCGTGCACCAAGGCTGGGACCTCCTCCAACTCTTCCAAAAGGTTGATAAAGCGCTGTCCTTGTTCCTCAAAATAACTAGCATCTACCTCATCAGCAGTCGCAAAATGAGTGAAAAGCCCCTCTACTTCAACTCCCTGGGCTTGTAAAGCTCGCTGGGCTTGCTGGATTTCAGTTGCAGAACGGAAACCAATCCGTCCCATGCCAGAGTCAACCTTGAGGTGAACCCGCAAACCTTCTAAACTCTGCCCCATAGACAAGAGTTCCTGCACCCAGTCTAGGCTAGCCACCGTCAAGCAAATATCGTGCTCTTGTGCCAAAGAGACCGCCGCATAAGCTGTCACTCCCAAGACTAGGATCTCTTTGGTGATTCCACTTTCACGTAACTCTAAGGCTTCATCAATATTGGAGACCCCAAAAGCATCTACAATCCCTTGAATATAATGAGAAACCGCCACAGCACCATGACCGTAGGCGTTAGCCTTAACCACTGCCATTTTGAGAGTCTTGTCTGGCAATCGACTGGCAACCTGCCCAATATTATAGGCAATAGCCTCCAAAGAAATTACCGCCTTAGTCGGCCGATGCGGACTCGTTTTCATGACTAACCTCCTCTAAAATAACACTGGCTTGAACAAGAGTTTTAGTGTGACTAATGGAAACCCAGACCTTTCCCGCAAAGGGGGATTTGGAAAAGTAGGGCGCCCCGTCATCCGTATTTAAAATTTCTAAATCTTGAAACCCCAATAGACCTGCCCCAATACCTGTGCCCCAAGCCTTGGCAAAGGCCTCCTTGGCCGACCAGCGACCACCAACATATTCCAATTTCCGTTTGGGACTTAAGCCTTCAAAAACAACTTGCTCTGCTGGGGTTAAAACCTTGCCGACAAATCCTGGCTTTCGCTCCATAACACTCGCAATCGAAGACAAGTTCTCCACATCGATTCCATGTCCAATAATCATATTCTTAACCAATTCCAACATCGAAAGACTCGATTCACTTCAAACAAGGCTAGAAAAAACGACGGTGATTGTTTCCAAGAAACAGATGACCTTGTGGCTTTTGAGATAGGATGGTCAAAGAGTCAGGAATTGACTCTTTGAGTATCTGGATAAGAGAACATGAAATGTTCTCTCAATAAAAGCGAACATCTGATACCTCAAACAGCCATTTAGCTGTTTGACCAATCAACCACTGCGTCAAAGTGAATTCACTAACTAAAATAGGACCGTTGAGACTTTTGTCACAACCTTGACAACGTTCGTTTTTGAAATGGAAAGAGCATTCGCTAGAAAAAGGAGTGGAGCTTGACTGCCCACACTCCTCTACTTTTAATTCTTACAAACGACGACCATGACAGTTCTTGAATTTTTTACCGGAACCACATGGACAGAGGTCATTCCGACCAACCTTACTTAGATCGATATCACCTGGTAATTCCCTGCCTTCTGCTGCAATATTCCGAGTTGCTGTTGTAGTGATCTTATGCTCTGTACGAGGACGTTCCTGTTGATGAATTTGTGCTTTCATCATTAAGCGGGTCACATCGTACTCCAAGGAAGCAATCATGTCATTAAACATGCGGAAACCTTCAGCCTGATACTCAACAACAGGGTTATTTTGTGCATAACCACGTAGTCCAACCGCATTCCGCAACTGATCCAGGGCGTCGATATGATCGGTCCACTTGTTATCCACAACCCGTAAAATCAAGACTTTCTGGAATTCCTTAACTGCCGCTTCGTCTTGCAACTTGGAAACTTGATCATCATAGACATCCATGGCCAAGTCATACAAGTAATCCACCATCGCCGCATCATTAAGCCCTTCCAAATCTTCTTTCTCGATTTCATCTTCCGGCACAATACAGTAATGGGCAAAATTGTAAAGAGCTTCTAGGCGTTCTTCCTTGGAGGAACGGCTATGATTTTCCACTTGGCGTTGGATGGTCCGACGAATCATCGCGTGGATTTCAGGGGCTAAGTCTCGATCAGCAGAAATCACATCGTACCGTTCCCGGTAGATAATTTCTCGTTGCTCCCGCATCACGTCATCGTATTGCAAGACCTGTTTCCGAGTATCGTAGTTATTCCCTTCAACCCGCTTCTGAGCCGCCTCCACTTGACGCGTCAACATACCAGAACGAATTACGGACTCTTCTTCTGACAGATTCATCCGATCCAAGAGAGCCTTAATCCGCTCAGAACCAAAACGGCGCATCAAATCATCTTCAAGTGATAGGTAGAATTGAGATTCACCTGGATCTCCCTGACGACCGGCACGTCCACGAAGCTGGTTATCAATCCGCCGGCTTTCGTGGCGTTCCGTACCGATAACGCAGAGACCTCCATTTTCACGAACCCCTTCACCCAACTTGATATCGGTTCCCCGACCAGCCATGTTGGTCGCAATTGTAATCGCACCAGGCTGACCAGCATTCATGATGATCTGAGCTTCCTTGTAATGGTTCTTGGCATTCAAGACTTCGTGAGGAACTCCAGCTTCTACCAATTTTTGTGAAAGGTAATCACTGGTATCCACCGATACGGTACCCACAAGAACCGGTTGGCGCTTTTCATAACGCTCTTTAACTTCTTGAACGACAGCCTTGAATTTGGCTTCCAAGCTTGGATACAAGAGGTCTGGATGGTCAATCCGTTGTACAGGACGGTTAGTTGGAATTGGAATAATCCGAATGTTGTAGATTTCACGGAATTCTTCTTCCTCAGTTTTCCCGGTCCCGGTCATCCCAGATAGCTTTTTATACATCCGGAATAGATTTTGATAGGTAATCGAAGCCGATGTTTTACTTTCATCTTGAATCGGAACAGCTTCCTTGGCTTCAATGGCTTGGTGCAAGCCATCAGAGAAGCGTCGACCTTCCATGGTCCGACCGGTAAACTGGTCAACGATCAAAATTTCTTGTTCCGGACTCACGACATAATCGATATCCAAGGTCATGATGTAGTTGGCCCGAAGAGCGTTATCGATAAAGTGAGTCAAGGCCACGTGTTCGATATCATAGAGGTTATCCAACTTGAAGTAGGCTTCGGCCTTGTCGATTCCAGAATCTGAGAGTCCAATGGTCTTGGATGGGACATCAATGATATAGTCCTCCTCCTCCAAGGTTTTCACATAGCGGTCTGCCAAGTAATACAACTGGTTGGTTTCAGATGAGGTTGGTCCAGATACGATCAAAGGCGTCCGCGCCTCATCAATCAAGATAGAGTCAACCTCGTCAACAAGAGCATAATTCAAGCGGCGTTGGACCATGTCCTCTGGACGAGCCACCATGTTATCACGGAGATAATCGAAACCGATTTCCGCATTGGTAGAGTAGGTAATGTCACAGGCGTAGGCTTGACGTTTCTCCATTGGTGACTTGGAAGCCAAGTTAATCCCAACAGACAGACCCAACCAAGAATAAAGCTCCCCCATCTCAGTCGCATCCCGCTCACTCAAGTACTCATTCACTGTAACTACGTGAACTCCTTGGCCAGAAATAGCATTGAGATAAACCGGCATGGTCGCAGTCAGGGTCTTTCCCTCACCGGTACGCATTTCAGGCACGTCACCATGGTGAAGAACAATCCCCCCCATCACCTGTACCTTATAAGGGAAAAGTCCGAGGACCCGTTTAGCACCCTCACGTACAACCGCAAAAGCCTCATACAAGAGATCATCCAAGGATTCACCATCTGCATAGCGATCTTTAAATTCTTCGGTCTTTGCCTTCAGTTCCTCATCTGTTAAAGCAGCCATTTCCTCTTCATAAGAGAAAACACGGTCTGCCATCCGTTCAATTTTCCGAAGTTCCCCTCGGTCGTTTTCAATAATGGATTTTAATAAATTTGCCATTGTTTTCCTTACTTGTTCATTTTTTTCTACTGCCCTTCATTATATCACAATCTAGGCCATCTTGAAAATTTTACCCAAAAATGAAAAAAGGTTCGAACAAATGTCTCGACCTTCCTATTCTCATTAGTGAAATCACTTTGACGCAGTGGTTGATTGGTATTTTCGTTCGCTTTTATTGAGAGAACATTTCATGTTCTCTTATCCAGAAACTCAAAGAGTCAATTTCTGACTCTTTGACCTCCGAAAACTACCTAATCAACTTTGACATGAACTTCGTTCATTTCATCTATAAGCTCTAAAGGCATTCAACATGCCTTTAGACCGGAGGTGGGAGTGAAACGGTTTGAGGATAAACCGTTTCAGCTTACAACATGAAATAAAGACTTGTAACGAACGATTTTTACAATTAAAATCGTTCTGTCCCACTCTCTCTGGTTAAGGGGGCCACCCCCATTTTCATGAAAGTTTTCTAAAAAAATTGCTCCCTGTCTACAATCTTGCCTTTTATTCAGGCCGCTTCAAGGCAAATAGCGCATCTCCTTCTTCTGCAGTCTCTTGGGCCAAGCGGTCCATTTGTGAAAACTCTGCAGGGTTGGTCACAATAATCATGGTCGTTGCTTCCAAGCCGGCTTCCGCAATCACAAGGGGATCAAACTGAGCCAAAACATCTCCTGCTTCAACCTTTTGTCCCTGTTTCACCTTGGCATCAAAGCCTTCTCCCTCTAAGGAAACAGTATCAATCCCAATATGAACCAAGAGCTCTACACCTTGAGCAGTACGCAAACCATAAGCATGCCCCGTTTCAAAGGCAATCGTCACTTCTCCACTAACGGGTGCATAAGCTACATCGGTTACTGGCTTCACGGCATAACCGGTTCCCATTGCGCCACTTGCAAAAACGGGATCATTCACTTCTTCCAAAGGTAAAACTTCGCCTGCCACAGGACTCGCTACAATCATCTCCCCTTGTTCCTCAGCATCCTTATTTGAAAACAAGGAACCAATTCGTTTTTGAAACCACGATTTCTCAGCCATTTTTATCACCTCTGTAAACGTTTTATAACTTGATTTAATGGTATCATCTTTTAGCCAAATGTCAAGCTAGGAAGAGCTTTCTTCTCCTGGCAAAAAACTCACTCGCCACTTGTTTTAGCGAGTGAGTTTTTTAAATCAAAATCCCCTGAAAGTGGTCCCACTCATGTTGGAAAATCTGAGCGGGGAAACCTTCTAAATCCAGCTCCTGGGGCTGAAATTGTTGATCCAGATAAGAGATGCGGAGTTTCCGATGGCGTTTCGTTGGCCGGACTCCATCCAGAGACAAGCATCCTTCCTCCGTCTCATATGGTTCCGATTGACTAAGGATTTTAGGATTGAAGAGGACTAAATCCAGACCTGGAGCCATGCTGATAATCATAGCTTGTTTGGAATGGCCAATCATATTGGCGGCCAAGCCCACGCACCGATCTCGATTCGCGGCCAGAGCAATCCGTAATTGCTCTGCCAAGCCCAAATCCAGAGGAGTGACAGGAGCTGACGGCCGGCTAAGAAATACCTGATCCCGAATAATTTCAGGTGCCATCTTAGGATTCACTCACTTCCTTAGCCAAGACGAAATTACCCAAGGTCGCTGACCCATTGTCAGGCACAGCTGGGGTAACAATGTAATCGTTGAGATCCGGAACTGGAAGGTAACCATTCAACAATTTCTCGAACTGTTGGTGGACGCGTTTCAACATATGTTCTTGAGCCATAACCCCACCCCCAAAGACAATAACTTGTGGACGGAAGGTAACTGTAGCCTGAACAGCTGCCTGTGCAATATAGTAGGCTTGAATATCCCAGACATCTGAGTCCAAACCAATATTTTCTCCGCGAATACCGGTGCGAGCTTCTAGACTTGGGCCAGCTGCCATGCCTTCCAAGCAAGCACCATGGAAAGGGCAGACCCCTTCAAAACCAGCCTCGCGGTCTAAATCATGCACAGCAACCGGAACATGTCCCATTTCAGGATGCCCTTGTCCGCCAATAAATAAACCATCCTGGATAACACCCGCACCAATACCTGTACCAATGGTATAGTAAACCAAATGATTGACTTTATGGTTTCGGGCAACAATTTCACCAAAGGCAGAAGAGTTTACATCGGTGGTCACATAAACTGGAATCTCCAAAGCATCTTTAAACGGAGCCACCAAATCAACATTGGCCCAGTGAGGTTTAGGGGTTGTGGTGATATACCCATAGGTTTCCGAACTATGGGCAATATCCAGTGGCCCAAAGGAACCAATGGCTAGACCTGCCAAGTCAAATTTTGAGAAAAATTCAATGGCTTGGCCAATGGTTTCCTCAGGTGTCGTTGTCGGGAATTGAATTTTTTCCACGACTTCAAAATTACTGTCGCCGACAGCACAGACAAATTTCGTTCCGCCAGCTTCCAAACTAGCATAAAGTTTTTCAGACATGCGAGACCTCCTCGTTTTTTGTGTGATTTTTAGCTTTTTATAACATAGTTAAGGCCGAGACTGAACTGTCTCGGCCCTTTTATTTTAACACTTATTTAGCAGAAAGGCTAAGAACTTCTGAACCTTTTTGGACAGCTTGTCCAGCTTCTACTGGAGAAATTTGTCCGTATTCAGCAGTGTTGGTTACGATAAACATGGTTGTATCTTCAAGTCCTGCTTCAGCGATTGCTGCTGAATCAAAGGTACCCAAGACATCACCTGCTTTCACTTTGGCACCAGATTGAACTTTTTGTTCAAATCCTTTACCAGCCATAGAAACTGTATCGATCCCAACGTGGATCAAGAGTTCAGCACCCTTATCTGTTTTCAAACCATACGCATGTCCAGTTTCAAAAGCAACTGTAACCGTTGCATCTGCTGGAGCATAAACCACACCTTGGCTAGGTTTGATTGCAATACCGCTTCCCATTGCACCACTAGAGAAGACTGGGTCATTTACAGTTTCAAGAGCAACCGTTTCTCCTTCAACTGGAGTTGCTACGGCTTCGTCTTGCAAACCAACCATTTGCGCTGCTTCGACAGCCGCTTCAACTTCTTCGACCTCTTCTTCTTTTTCGTTATAACCGAAAGCATAAGTCAAACCGAATCCAAGACCAGTCGTTGCAAGAACCATGATGATGTATTGCAACAATTGACCGTTAAGGTAAAGGAGAGTTCCTGGGATAATGGTTACACCAAATCCTGTTCCGGCAAGGTTCATGATGGATGCCAACCAACCACCGGCTGCACCGGCAATCAATCCCATTACAAATGGTTTTCCAAAACGAAGGTTAACCCCGAAGATAGCTGGCTCTGTGATACCCAAGCTGGCAGAAAGTGCTGCTGGGAAGGCAAGAGCTTTGAGTTTTTTATCTTTTGTTTTAACACCAACCGCAAGAGTTGCACCCATTTGAGCGGTCATAGCAGCAGTAATGATGGCGTTAAATGGATCACGTCCAGTATTGGCAATCAATTGTGCTTCCAACAAGTTGAAGATGTGGTGAACCCCAGTTACCACAATCAATTGGTGAACGCCACCAAGAATCAATCCTGCGAGACCAAATGGCAAGGCAAGGATTGCAGTTGTTGCTGCAAGTACGATATTTTCAACAGAGTGGAAGATCGGTCCGATGACAAAAAGTCCAAGAACAGACATCACCAAGAAGGTAATGAATGGAACCAACAAGAGATCCAACACATCTGGAACCTTCTTATGCAACCACTTCTCTAATTTTGCACCAAGCAAACCAACAAAGAAGGCTGGAAGAACTGAGTTTTGGTAGCCAACGACTGGGATGAACCCAAAGAACATCAATGGTTCTGCATCACCAGAAGCAACAGCCCAAGCATTTGGAAGAGCTGGGCTAACCATCATCAAGCCCAAAACAATCCCGATAACTGGGTTACCACCGAATACACGGAAAGCAGACCAAGCAATCAAGGCTGGGAAGAAGATGAAGGCAGTATCTGTAAGAACTTGTGTCCACAAGTAGAAATCAGTGCTTGAGAAAGCTTCTGAGGTTGTTCCAAACAAACCTAGTACAGCATCGTTATTGATAGCTCCGCGGATCCCCATGAAGAGACCAGTCGCAACGATAGCTGGCAAGATTGGTACGAATACGTCTCCGAAAGTACGGATAGAACGTTGGAACCAGTTACCTTGTTTAGCAGCTTCAGCTTTCTGCTCACCAGTTGAGCTGGTTGGAAGTCCCAATGCTACGACTTCATCATAAATTTTATTAACGGTACCAGTACCAAAGATGATTTGGTATTGACCGGAGTTAAAGAAGGCTCCTTGAACCTTGTCCAAACTTTCAACAGTTTCCTTATCGATTTTGGACTCGTCTTTGACCATTACCCGTAGGCGGGTCGCACAGTGGGCAACGCTGTTCACGTTTTCCTGTCCACCAAGCGCTTCGATTACGGACTGGGCAATCTGCTTGTTATCCATGTGACAACTCCTTGTTTTGATTTTTTGAAAACGGTTTACACCGTTCTGACAATTGTTATTTTACCACATCTGGCAAATATGTCAATCGTTTTGCAGAAAAAATATTTTTGGCAGGGTAAACCCTTGATTTTTCTTAGGAAAACATTTACTATAAAATAGCAAAAAACTATGGAGGCGCTTTTATGAAATGGACTACAGAAAACCGTTATAAACGCTACGAAGACTGGACAGAAAAGGAACTTCAAGAACTCAAAGACCTCAACGCCCAGTCCCCTTGGCATAACCACTACCACGTTGAGCCAGCCACAGGGCTACTCAACGACCCCAATGGATTTTCTTATTTTGATGGCAAGTGGGTTCTCTTTTATCAGAACTTTCCCTTTGGCGCAGCTCACGGCCTAAAGCAATGGGTGCAACTGGAAAGTGACGACCTTGTAAACTTCAAAGAAACTGGACTAAAAGTCCTTCCCGATACCCCGCTTGACAGCCACGGCGCTTATTCCGGATCTGCCTTTCAGGTAGAGGACAAGCTCTTCTTATTTTATACAGGAAATGTACGCGACGAAAATTGGATTCGCCATCCTAAACAAATTGGTGCCTTCGTTCATAAAGATGGCACTTTGGAAAAAATCGATCAAGTGCTGATTGAACAACCGAGTGATGCGACCGATCACTTCCGTGACCCACAAATCTTCCAATATGGAGGGGAGTTCTATGCCATCGTGGGTGGTCAAGATTTGGAGAAAAAGGGCTTTGTCCGCCTCTACAAGGCTGAGGACAAGGACATCCGCAACTGGACTGAGGTGGGCGACTTAGATTTTGCCAACGACCGCACAGCTTATATGATGGAATGTCCCAACCTAGTCTTTATCGACCAACAACCGGTGCTTCTCTACTGCCCACAAGGCTTGGATAAAAACGTTTTTGACTACCAGAACATCTATCCAAACCTCTATAAAATCGGTCAATCGTTTGACAGTACCACAGCAAAAATGGTTGATGTTGGATCCCTCATGCAATTCGACTATGGATTTGAAACCTACGCTACTCAAGGATTCAATGCCCCAGATGGAACAGCCTATGCCATCTCTTGGATGGGCTTGCCAGACGTTAGCTACCCATCAGATGCCTTTGAACACCAAGGCTGCATGTCTCTCGTTAAAAAGCTAAGCCTCAAAGACGGTAAACTCTACCAAGAGCCAGTTGAAGCCATGAAGGAGCTTCGCCAAGCTCAAGAAGCTTGGGCGGATCGTGTTGACACTGACAACAGCTATGAGTTAGAACTCACTGTTCCCGCCGGGCAAGATGCCAACCTGGTACTCTTTGCGAATGCAGACAAAAAAGGACTTGACATTCAGATTGACCGTGAAGCTGGTCGTTTGACCGTCGATCGCTCCGGTTTGGCACATCGCTTCGATCTAGAACATGGGGAAAGTCGAGATTTGGAACTCCCAGAAGGAGACACAAAACTTCAACTCTTTATCGACCAATCAACCTTTGAAATCTTTATCAACGGTGGAGAATTTGTTCTATCCGGTCGGGCCTTCCCAGGTCAAGACCAAACAGGCTGCTATCTAACAAAAGGACAAGTAACTGGGCACTACTATCCACTCTCGTTCAATGGCCGTTAAACTAACAGATGTCGCCGAACATGCCGGCGTTAGCCCCACTACTGTCTCTCGTGTCATCAACCGCAAAGGTTACCTGTCACAGAAAACCATTGATAAGGTCACCAAAAGCATGCGGGAACTCGGCTATAAGCCCAATAATATGGCCCGCAGCCTGCAAGGAAAATCTGCCAAATTAGTCGGCCTGATTTTCCCCAAGCTAGGCCATGTATTCTATGCTGAGTTAATCGATGCCCTTGAAGCAGAGCTCTTCAAACACGGCTATAAAACCATCATCTGTAATAGTCAAGGAGAACCAGACAAGGAAAAGGAATACTTGGAAATGCTAGAAGCCAACCAAGTAGATGGCATTATTTCTTCCAGCCACAACTTAGGTATTAACGACTACGACCGTGTATCCGCCCCTATCGTCGCCTTTGACCGCAACCTCTCCCCAGACATCCCTGTCGTCGCATCTGACAACTATAGTGGCGGCGAAATCGCCGCCAACTACCTCCTCAAAACCGGAGCTAGTAACATTCTCATGTTGACAGGAAATGATGACTCCAATTCTCCCACCAGCCTCCGACACGCCGGCTTTGCCAGCGTGCTCCCTCAGGCACCCATTGTCAACCTTCCATCCCACTACAGCACCCAACGCAAGGAAATGGAAATTCGACAAATCCTCAGAGATCACCGACCAGATGGTATCTTCGCTTCGGATGACCTAACCGCAATCCAAGTCCAAAACATTGCCCAAAGCATGAACCTAGACTTAGAGGTCGTCGGTTATGATGGCACCCACTATGTTGAACACTACCACCCACAATTAACCACTATTAAACAGCCCATTTCTGAAATGGCTGAGTTGATGGTCGAGATTCTATTAAAACGGATCAAAGGACAGACACTTGATCACAGTGGCTATATTCTCCCTGTCAGCTTACTCGCGAGTCCTCGTAATTAGACTTAATCCTAGGTATTTACCTAGGATTTTTTGTAATACTCATTAAATTTCAAAATCTGACGTTGTCAAGCCTCTTCGGTGAACTTCAGTTCTACCACCATCGGCTTTCCTAGTCATTTTTTTGAAATTTTTCGAGTATTCCGATTTTTAAGTTTGTCCAGTATAACCTCTTTTCAAAAAGGAATAGATTCTTGAAGTAAAGCGCTTACTATGGTAAAATGAATTCAGAAAACATTTGGGGTGCTGAGGCTGAGATCTTCTTTCATGATTCATCCAACTAGATAAATCATAGAAAGAAGAGACCCATGGAACCTGACACAGTTAATACTGGCGTAGGGAAATGTTGCTAACCTTTTTGGAAAGCTTTCCATGACTTCATCACTCCTTCGCACTTGCTGAAAGGAGTTTTTTATGTCCAAAAATTTATCCGTCTTAACAGAAGCAGCAATCTTTGCTGCCCTGGCTATGGCCCTCTCCATGCTACCAGATTTTGCATCCTGGTTTACCCCTTCCTTTGGTACCATCCCCCTACTTCTATTTTCTCTTAGACGAGGATTGAAACCAGGCTTACTAGCTGGACTCAGCTGGGGACTCTTGCATTTTCTTCTTTCAAGGGTTTATTATCTAAGTCTTCCCCAAGTATTCATTGAATATGTTTTAGCCTTTCTCGTTATGGGACTGGCCGGTTTCTTTGCCCCTTCCTTTAAGGCCGCTCTTAAAAAAGGCCACAAGAGCCAGGCTATCAAAATAGCCACTCTAGCTGCTTTCACGGCTATTTTGGTTCGTTACCTCTTTCATTTTTGGGCAGGAATTCTATTCTGGTCTGATTATGCACCTGAAGGAATGTCCCCCATCATCTACTCACTCAGTGTAAATGGAACAGCTGGACTGCTAACCCTCGCTTTTAGCCTCCTCGTTATCCTTCCTCTTGTACACTTACAACCCCGGTTTTTCTTAACAGATTAGAAGGTTCACACATGACATCCGAGATTTCCGACTACTGGGCTGCTTTTTGTTCCAAGAAAAAGCTCCCTCCTCAAACCAAATTCCAAGCTTGGAGTTTTGGAGATAGTCCTAAACTAGCCGATGAGCTAGCTGATTTGGTTAAAATCGGAAAAAAGACGGCTACTACATCCGCGCTTAATCTCTATGGAAAGGACGACCCTTTACCTCAAATTGGGGAATACAATGTTATCCTTGATGGCTCCCAAGAACCCGTTTGCATCACCCAAACAAAGGAAGTCCTCCTCATTCCCTACAAGGAAATCACTCCCGACCAAGCCCGCATGGAAGGAGAAGGTGACCTAAGTTATGCCTACTGGAGAAAGGTTCACGATGCTTTCTTTAAGCCCAATTTCCAAGAAGCAGGCATAGAATTCCGGGATGATGCGATGATGGTTTTTGAAATCTTTGAACGTATAGATTAAATTTCTTTTTCCATTTTTCAACTTAGGCTTGTATACTCTTAAAACCCATCCAGACAACTCGTTCTGGATGGGTTTTAAGTTCTCATGAAATCTATTGGATAACATACTACTGGTGAAACTAGTTGAGCCGTTTCATATACTCTTTTAGTTTATCTTTTATTACTGTGTTAGCTCGTCTTGCCGTACTTCAGTACTGTCTACGACTCGCTGCCTTGTACTAAAAGCAAACTAAAAGACTATAATATCCACGTCTTATCTCCTTTCATCTTTCTTACTCCTCCCCCACTTTAGCTCCACTAAGATAAATCCCAGCCAGATAAAAATCATAATTAGATATCCTAAACGAAAACCATCCAGAAATTGAGCAAGGCTCCAAAGAAGTAGTAAGATATCCACAAATGAAACTTTTCTAAAAAGGTTCCGGTATTTCCTGTAGACAACTATTTCTATCACTAAAAACAATAATAAAAAGTATAAAGCCATAGCATAACTCCATTTTCAGACTTACAAGATAGGGGGCTTTTCTACTCCCTCCAACTATTTTCGGAGTGTCTCGAAAAGACGAAATCTATTTTCTCAGTTTTACTCGTCTTCAACTCCTTGTAAAAGTTTCCGAAGTGTTTCCTTTAATAGAGCTAAAAAACAAACTAAAGCCACCGTATTTATCCCCAATCCAAGAGGAGATTCAAGATATTTACGATTAACCCAGACACATGTTTTTTCATAAGCTCCTCACTTTCTTATAAGTGAACCTAAAATTGATCGTACAGTGATTTTTTAGGATCCACGGCACTTTACTAGTTTCATTTTACTACTTATCCACGGTTTTCAAACAACAAAGTCCCAAAATGTCATCCAAGCGTCCTGAATGGTAAAAATTTGAAAACATAAAGCATCGTGTATTTGATTGTATAAATAAGTTTCAGCCATTCATCACTGAAATTGCCATAAAAAGTCGGGAGCTGTTCCCGACTTTCACAAATCCTTAATGAAAAAAGTTTCCCAAGGAGGCCAGCCCCCTGGCTTTCTCCTCTTCCACCTTGGCAATAAAAGCAACTTTCTTATAGAACTCCGCCAAATCCGGGCTAAGTCCCTCCTCCCCAATCTTCCGGAGAGATAAAAGGCGAATTTCTTCAACCATGGTTAGAAAACGATCTTTCCATTTTCTATTAGAAACAATTAAGTCTTGCTTATAAGCGAACAGGATCTTCCGCTCGTCTGGTCGCAAGCTTGAACTCAATAAGAGATTGTAATAGTGCTCCAACAATTCTTCTTCCTTCATTTAAGGTCTACCTCCTGACCAATATCCACCAGCCATCGATGATACCCAACCATTTACGACCGTATCTTTGGTTGCTTCAAACGGCGACTTGGTTACAATATAGCCCCACTGTCCATTGGGATAGCGACAAGAATAGCCATTGGCACCTGCCATCACAAATTTACAGGTACCGGCTGTCCCTGCAAATAGGCTTTGCAATTCAGATAAAGAAAGTGAATCTGTTTTCATCTTTTATAGTCTTTTAGTTTACTTTTAGTACAAGGCAGCGAGTCGCAGACAGTACTGAAGTACGGCAAGACGAGCTAACACAGTAATAAAAGATAAACTAAAAGAGTATTCCTCCAATCTGCATTTGAGTATAGCACAGCCTTCTTCTTTTCAAACCCAAAAGTCCTAAAATGTCGTCAAAACATCCTGAATGGTAAAAAACTTGAAAACATAGACCATAAATATTATCAGCAAAAAATTTTGATATAGCATTCTCTTATTTAGCTGAGTTATAAAAAAACGTACCCCAATCGTTAAACCTTAGGGAAAACGTCTGGGGTACATCTTGCGTAACAGTTATACTAATTTGTTTCAAAGAAATCCTATCAACTAGGAATGATTATTGGAATTGACTGTTATAGAGAGCCGCATACTTGCCATCTTGGGCCATGAGTTGATCATGGTTTCCGACTTCTTTAATATCCCCTTGTTCCATGTAGAGAATCATATCTGCATCACGAATGGTGGAGAGGCGATGGGCAATGACGAAGCTCGTACGGCCTTTCATGAGCTGACTCATAGCTTCTTGGATTTTCAATTCGGTGTGGGTATCTACATTCGAAGTAGCTTCATCCAGAATCATGATTGCAGGGTCTGCAGCAATGGCCCTAGCGATCGTCAAAAGTTGGCGTTCTCCTTGAGAAACATTGACACCATTGTTTTCTAGTCTAAAATGGTAGGTCCCTGGGAGAGTTTTGATAAAGTCATGAACGTGTGCTAACCGTGCCGCATTCTTAGCCTCTTCTTCTGTCATGCCATCGCGACCATACATCAAGTTCTCCAGAATGGTTCCATCAAAGAGCCAAGTATCTTGTAGTACCATTGCAAAATTTTGCCGTAGTTGTTCACGAGTCATTTGCATAGTATCATGACCATCAATCAGAATGCGTCCACCTTTAATGTCGTAAAATCGCATCAGCAAGTTCACTAGGGTTGTTTTACCAGCACCCGTTGGTCCCACGATGGCCACTTTTTGCCCCGGTTGAACTTGGATGGAGACATCCTTCATGAGGAGTTTGTCCTCTGTGTATCCAAACTGAACATGTTCGAAAGTCACTTGCCCTTTGGCAGGACTTGGGAAGCTTGGATCTTCTGGGCTTGGATCCTCTGATTCCTCATTTAAAATTGCGAAGATCCGATCAATCGCTGCACTAGCTCCAGAGAAGACCCCTGTCATAGAGGCAATCGTTGAAAAGGGTTCCGCAAACCGTTGAGTATACTGCAACATGGTCTGGATATTTCCGACCGTAATGACACCATTAAGAGCAAAGAAAGCACCGATAGTTGCTGAGGCCACATAACCAAGATTGCTGACTACACGAATGATTGGTTGTACAGCACCCGTCGCAATCAGCGCCTTTTCAGCGGTTTCAGACAGCTCCTGGTTAATCTGAGCAAATTGAGCCTGGGATTGGTTCTGGTAGTTGAAGGCCTGGATTACCGTCTGACCATTGTAGGTTTCTTCGACAAATCCGTTGAATTGAGCAATGAGTTCTTGTTGTTTTTCATAACTCTGCTGCCCCACGCGCATCGACCCCATAGATGCAAGAACGGACAGAATAACCATCAATACCGCAATCAAGGTCATCCAAACATTGATACTGAGCATCATAACCAAGATTCCGATAGCCGTCACAACCTGCGTCAAAACATCAATCAAATTTTGACCAATGGCACTATTAAGCCTGTCCATATCATTAGTCAGGGTGGACAAAATCTCTCCATTGGTTCGACTATCATAAAATTGGAGCGGTAGACTCTGAATTTTAGCATTGACATCGTCGCGTAAAGTCTTAATAATAGATGCCGAAACGCGAGACAGGAAGAATCCCTGAAGAAAAATGAAGATTTCCGCAACGACATAGGTAAGAACGAGGATCACAAGGAGCCTTCCTATGCGGTCCCAATTAAACTGATAATCATTGGCTACCCCATTGAAAAGCTCTGTCGTTACATTCCCCAAGAAGGTCGGCGCCAAAACAGTGAAACTAGTTCCTAGAATAGCAAACAGGGCAATGAAGACCAAGCTCCATCGATGAGCTCGCAAATAAGGGAATAACTTCTTAAAAGAATTATGCATGGTCAAGCGCCTCCTTTCCTAACTGCAATTCTGCAATTTCTCGGTAAAGTGGAGTCGATTCAAGTAATTCCTGATGGGTCCCGATTCCCACAATCTCCCCCTTATCGATGACAATAATCTGATCCGCAGACATAATGGAAGAAATTCGTTGAGCAACGATCATAATATTGGCATCAGCCAAATCCGTTCGAAAACGGTGGCGAATAGCCTGGTCAGTCTTCATATCAAGAGCAGATAAACTATCATCAAATAGATACAGAGGAGCCTTCTTCATCAAGGCACGAGCAATGGCCATCCTTTGCCGCTGACCACCGGATAGATTGCTTCCACCTTGGCTAATGGAAGCATGGAAGCCACCTTCTTTGCCTTGAATAAACTCAGTCGCAGAAGCAATGTCCGTCGCCACTTGCCAATCTTCCTCCTGCCCATTCTCATTTCCAAAGTTGAGGTTGCTCGCGATATCCCCCGTGAAGAGAACATTTTTCTGTGGGACATATCCAATCAAGTCACGCAAGTCTTGGAGTTTGTAGTCTTTAATATTGATACCGTTAATTTTAATTTCCCCGTATCGAACATCATAGAGTCGAGGAATCAGTTTCAGAATTGAAGATTTCCCTGAAGCGGTTCTTCCGATAAAGGCCGTGATTTGTCCGGGTTTGGTCGTGAAATTCAGATGATGCAAAACAGGCTCTGCCGCATCATCGTAGCCAAACGTCACATTTTTAAATTCTACGGTGACTGTCTCAGCCTTTTCCATAAGCTTGTCTCCATCTCGAATAGAGGACTCTGTTCCTAACACTTCCGCCACACGGCGAATACAAGTCAGGGTCGTTGGGAGCATGGAGACAATAAAAAGGCCGATGAGGATTCCGAAGAGGATAATGGCCACATACTCCGTATTGGCCACGATGCTACCGACGCTAATTTCGCGATTGGCTAACAGAAAACTTCCTACAATTAGGATACCGGCATTGGTCAGACCAAAAACAAGGTTAATGAAGGGATTGAGGATGTTCATAATCCGTCCATTGGTAATGGCGGTATCCTTGTAATCTTGGTTAATGACGTCAAATTTAGACGTTTCAAAATCTTGTTTGTTGAAGGCACGAATGACGCGAACTCCTTCCAACATCTCTAAAAATCGTCGGTTCAGTTGATCCAAAAGCTCCCGCAAACGAGTTGAATAGCGAATAGACAACCAACCCAAGATGGAGGTCACGATGATCATCAGGGGAACCGAAACAACCAAGACCAAACTCAGCTGCCCACCAGTAGAAATGGAGAGAATCAGACCTGCAGCTAAGAGGAAGGGCCCCATCAAACCGAATTGAAGGGCCACGGTCGTAAACTCCTGTATATTAACGATATCCGCTGTACTCCGAGTCACGAGTGAGGCGGTGCCGAACTTGTCAAATTCCTTGGCAGAAAGATTTGAAATCTTGGTGAAAACCGCCTGTCGCAGATCACGAGCTAAGCGGGCCGCAATTTTTGAGGAAAAGAGATTCGCTACCAACATTGCTAAGAAACTAACAAATAATGAAATGACCATGATCAAGGCATAAGTGATAACAGCCTGCTGGCTATTTCCTCGAACACCATCTTCCAGGATCATCGACAACATAGTCGGCAGAACCATCTCACCAGCTGTACCAATCGCCATAAAAAGTAACAATCCCAACATCATCTTCGTCGAGATTTTCACGTGCGAGAAGAGGGTTTGCATGAGTTTTTGACCTATCCTTTCTATCAATATACTCTTTTAGTTTATCTTTTATTACTGTGTTAGCTCGTCTTGCCGTACTTCAGTACTGTCTACAACTCGCTGCCTTGTACTAAAAGTAAACTAAAAGACTATAACTATTAATTTTATACACAAAAAACGATTTTATACATAAAAAGGGGGCTAGCCTAAGCTAACCTCTCTTTCATACTTCTTTAGCTTCCGCTTCATCTACATAGGCCGACAAGACCCCGTTCACAAAGCGGGCGGATTTTGGTTCTGAGAAGGACTTGGCCAACTCCACCGCCTCGTTAACCGCTACGATGGCTGGGGTTTCTTCAAAATAGAGCATTTCGAAGAGGCCCAGACGAAGGATGTTCTTCTCAATTAGGGTTAGGCGGTCAATAGTCCAGCCTTTTTTCAACTTAACCGAAATTTTCTGGTCTAAGTCTTCTTTGTGGGTTTGAACACCTTGAACAAGGTTAAGAAGAAAGACGGGAACTTCACGCTCTTCTTCAACTTCTTCCTTGTCATAGTTATAGGCAAAAGCGACAAGGCCCATGGAGTCCTCCTGAAATTCCAATCCCATGAGGGTCTGAAGGGCACGTTCTCGTAAGTCACGACGGGTTTCTTGTTGCGCTTTAGTCATTTAGAAAGTCCTCGTTGAAAAGGTCTTTCAAGTCTGGTTTTGGCGTCTTTTCTGGAACAATTCCAGCAACATGAAGGTTGACCGCTGCCAATTCCATCTCTACATAATTGCGAACAGCTGTTTTAACGGTTTTTTGGATTTCCATTGCCACGTTAGGAACAGAAACTCCGTATTCCAAATATAGATAGATATCCACAACTTTTTCATCTGCCTGCATGTCTTCAATATAAACACCACGGCTTGAACTATTCTTCATCAAGCTATCAGACATATTCTTATTAGCAAAGGAATGAACCCCATCCACTTTAGCCGTCGCAATCGCGATGATTTTCTCTAAGACCCGAGGGGCAATAATAATGTCACCTGATTGTTGCGTCATAGCTGGTCCTTTCTAGGCACGGGATACGTAAGTACCTTCTTGAGTGTTGATAATCAATTTTTGACCAATTTCAATAAAGTCTGGTACGTTTACCACTAAACCAGTTTCAAGAGTTGCGGGTTTACCAGAACCTGTAACCGTTGCACCTTTAATAGATGGCTGCGTATCTGTAACCGTCAATTCAACTGTAGTTGGTACAGTCACCCCAATCACCTCAGTTCCATAGAATTGGATCTTCACTTCGGAGTTTTCCAAAATGAAACGAAGCTCATCTTGAACTGCTACAGTTGGAATTTCATATTGTTCGAAGCTCTCTGTATCCATGAAGTAAGCTGTATCATCCATTTGGTATAGATAAGTCGCAGTGCGGCTTTCGATGATCGCTTGTTCAAATTTTTCATCAGGACGGTAAGTCGTATCGAAGGTTGAACCATTCCGCACATCACGCAATTTCATACGCATTACGGTATTTCCCTTACCTGGTTTGTGGTGGCTGGCTTCCAATACGCGAAGCAATTTTCCATCTGACGCTACGAAAGTCATCCCAGCTCTTAGTTTACTTGCATCAATCATGCTTGAATACCTCTTCAAATATAAATTTTTCTCTTCATTCTATCACAATTCAAGGCAAACCTCAAATGATGATTAGCTCCTTGGGTGCCTTGGTTAAAACCTGGCAGCCTCCTTCTCTAATCCATAGGTCATCTTCAATCCGCAGACCATATTTGCCATCCAAGTAGATACCTGGCTCGTCGGTCACGACCATACCAGATTGAAACCGGTCCTCTGACCCAGCCCTGAAGAAAGGTACTTCATGGACTTCCAGCCCCATCCCATGCCCAATTGAATGGCTAAAGGCTGGACCATAGCCAGCTTGGTCGATTAAAGACCGAGCTGCCTGGTCAAAATCAGCTAGAAGCATCCCCGCTTGTGCCTGATCAATAACCGCCTGATTGGCGTCTAAAACCAATTGATGCAAGGCTGCCTGCTCATCATTCACATGATCCAAGTAAATGGTCCGAGTCATGTCCGACACATAATGATTGAAAACACAACCAAAGTCCAAGGTCAACGTATCCCCTGCTTCCAGCTTCCGTTGACCTGGATGGGCATGAGGCATGGCTGAATTTGGCCCAGAAGCCACAATAGAATCAAAGGACAAGCCACTTGCCCCCAATTCCCGCATGCGGAAGTCTAGGAAGTTGGCAATCTCCAGCTCAGTTTTCCCTAGCTTGATAAAGTCCAGAGCATCTATAAAGGCCTGGTCTGAAATCTTACAAGCTTCCTGGATCACCGCAATTTCAGACTCGTCTTTGATAATCCGTAAGCTTTCTACCAGATTTGCCTCCGCCACAAGCTTCTGCTCTGACAAACGACCAGCTAACTCCTGGTAGTAATGATAAGGAACCGTTGGTTCAAACCCAACCCGCTTCAAGCCCCGATCCTCGGCAAGCTTCTCCACCTCTGCCAGTTCTAAGCGCGTCTCCACAAAGCGAATATTTGGATGGAGCACATCCTTAGCCGCGAGGGTATAGCGAGAATCGGTGAAAAAGGTAACCGCATCTGGTTCTACAAAGACAGTGGCATTGGAACCTGAAAAACCGGTTAGGTAATAAACATTGGTCAGGTTGTTGACCAAGAAGCCGTCCAAGTCACGCGCCACGAGTTCTGCTTGCAATTTTTCCAATCGTTTCATAAACCTAAGCCTCCTCTAATTTTGTCCGTAAGTAACGACCTGTATGACTGGCTGGGTTGGCCGCTACTTCTTCTGGTGTCCCAACGGCAATGATTTGACCGCCTCCGACACCACCTTCCGGTCCCAAGTCGATGATGTGATCAGCCGTTTTAATCACATCCAAGTTATGTTCAATGACCAAGACCGTATTTCCTTCTTCCACAAAACGCTCCAAAACCTTCAAGAGTCGAGCAATATCTTCGGTATGCAAACCAGTTGTTGGTTCGTCCAAGATATAGAAAGACTTCCCATTCGAGCGCTTGTGCAATTCAGATGCCAACTTCATCCGCTGTGCTTCTCCTCCAGAGAGCGTAGTTGCCGGCTGTCCAAGGGTCACATAGCCCAAGCCCACATCCTTAATGGTCTGGAGTTTGCGTTGAATTTTCGGAATATGTTGGAAAAAGTCAACGGCATCATTGACCGTCATATCTAGAATTTCGGCAATATTCTTCTCTTTGTAATGAACCTCTAGGGTTTCGCTATTATAACGAGTTCCATGACAGACCTCACAGGGAACATAGACGTCTGGCAGGAAGTGCATCTCAATCTTGATAATTCCATCGCCCGAGCAAGCCTCACAACGACCTCCCTTAACGTTAAAACTAAAGCGACCTTTCTTATAGCCTCGAATTTTAGCCTCATTGGTCTGGGCAAAGAGATCACGGATATCGTCAAAGACACCTGTATAGGTCGCTGGATTGGAACGAGGGGTCCGCCCGATTGGACTCTGGTCAATGTCGATCAACCGCTCGACCTGGTCAATACCAGTAATGGTTTTAAAGCGCCCTGGTTTCTCCGAGTTGCGGTTGAGTTCCTGGGCCATGGCTTTCTTGAGAATCGCGTTGACCAAGGTAGATTTACCGGAACCTGAAACACCTGTGACCGCCACAAACTTTCCGAGTGGGAAAGAAGCTGAGACATCTTTTAGATTGTTCTCACTAGCTCCTGTAATCTCAATAAATTGTCCATTCCCAGTACGGCGTTCTGTAGGAACTGGGATGGACCGTTTTCCAGACAGGTATTGCCCCGTCAAGGAGTTTTTATCCTTGGCCACTTGGTCAGGCGTACCCGATGCTACAACTTGACCACCGAAGACACCCGCGCCTGGACCGATATCAATCAACCAATCCGCAGCTCGCATGGTGTCCTCATCATGCTCCACCACAATCAAGGTATTTCCCAAGTCACGCATCTTCTTGAGACTTTCAATCAAGCGGTCATTATCCCGCTGGTGTAAACCGATGGATGGCTCATCTAAGATATAGAGAACCCCACTTAAGTTAGAACCAATCTGAGTCGCCAAGCGAATCCGTTGGCTTTCACCACCAGACAAAGTCCCTGCAGTTCGAGAAAGGGTCAGGTAGTTAAGACCAACATTGTTGAGGAAGGACAAGCGATCATGAATTTCTTTAATAATCGGTTTCGCAATGGTGGCCTCTGTCTCTGTCAAGGCTAGGCTAGCAACATAGGCTAGATGGTCCGCGACAGACAAGTCTGATACCTGGCCAATATTAAGACCTTCTTCACCGCCCACACGAACAGAAAGAGCGGGTGGGTTTAGACGGTAGCCCTTACAGGTTCCACAGGTCAGCTCATTCATATAGGTCCGCATAACATTCCGGGTGTAATCACTGCTGGTTTCCCGGTAGCGGCGGCTAATGTTATTGGCCACACCCTCAAAGGGAATATCAATATCACGCACACCACCAAACTCATTTTCATAATGAAAGTGAAATTCCCGTCCACCAGAACCAAAGAAAATCAAATCCTTGTCCTCTTGGGACAGATCATCAAACGGAGTATCCATATCAACCCCAAAGTCATTCATGGCCTGTTCCAACATCTGCGGATAATAATTGGAGGAAATCGGATTCCAAGGAGCAAGTGCTCCCTCGCGCAGACTTTTACTTCCATCTGGCACCACCAAGTCCAAATCAACTTCCAATTTCATCCCCAAACCATCACAAACCGAGCAAGATCCAAAAGGAGCATTGAAGGAGAAGAGCCGCGGCTCTAATTCAGGAACCGTAAAACCACAAACCGCACAGGCATAGTGCTCGGAGAAGAGCAACTCCTTGCCATCCATGGTATCAATCATCAGGTAACCTTCGGAAAGACGCAAAGCAGCTTCGACAGAATCAAACAATCGGGACCGGATTCCATCACGAAGGACAATCCGGTCAACCACAATTTCGATATCATGTTTCTTGCTCTTAGAAAGCTCAGGAACCTCAGTAACATCATAGATTTCGCCATCTACACGAACCCGGACATAGCCATCTTTTTGAATCTTGGCCAGAAGATTCTTATGTTGCCCCTTCTTCTTACGAAGAACAGGCGACAAGACCTGAAGCCGTTGACCTTCAGGTAATTCTAAGACTTGGTCCACAATCTGCTCCACAGAGGAGGCCTCAATGGCTCCGTGGCCATTGATACAGTATGGTGTCCCAACACGAGCGTAAAGCAAGCGAAGGTAGTCATTAATTTCGGTAATGGTCCCTACAGTCGAACGTGGGTTCTTACTGGTTGTCTTCTGGTCAATGGAAATTGCGGGACTAAGACCATCAATGGAATCGACATCCGGTTTATCCATATTGCCCAAGAACTGACGGGCATAAGCAGACAAAGATTCGACATAACGACGTTGTCCTTCCGCATAAAGGGTATCGAAGGCTAGGCTAGACTTCCCTGAACCAGATAAACCGGTAACAACGACCAGCTTGTCACGGGGGATAGTCACATCGATATTTTTTAAATTATGGGCGCGTGCGCCATGAATAACAATTTTATCCTGCATACAATCCTCACTTTTTCTATTCCTCCATTATACCAAAAATGCCTTAAAAACAGGGGTTAAAATCAAGTTTGAGCACTGGTTCTTGGGCAGAAAAAGCTTGATTTTGAGCCTATTTAAGATATAATGGAAAGGAATGAAAAAAGAAGGAGGGGACCATGAGACAGGTATTTTTATCCACAACTACTCAATTCAAGGAAATCGACCACATGGAGTCGGGCTCTTGGATAAACCTGATCAACCCCAGCCAAAGCGAGACTATTGAAGTGGCCAATGAGTTCGACATTGACATTGCAGACCTCCGGGCTCCCCTTGACTTGGAGGAGATGTCGCGGGTGACTATTGAGGATGACTACACCCTGATTATCGTCGACGTCCCCATTACCGAAGAGCGGAACAACAAGATTTATTACGTAACCATCCCCTTGGGGATCATTCTAACCGATGAGGTGATTATCACCACTTGTAAAGAAAACTTACCGCTCTTGGATGTTTTTGTTCAGCGGCGCTTGCGGAACTTTTATACCTTTATGCGCTCCCGCTTCGTTTTCCAAATCCTCTACCGCAATGCGGAACTTTACTTGACCGCCTTGCGTTCGATTGACCGCAAATCCGATCAAATTGAAACCGTCCTTTTGGAAGCACCCCGCAACGAGGAACTGATTGAGCTCATGGAATTGGAAAAAACCATCGTCTACTTTAAAGCTTCCTTGAAGACCAATGAGCGCGTAGTTCGCAAATTAACCTCTTCCTCTTCTTCCATCAAAAAATACCTAGAAGATGAAGATTTATTGGAAGATACACTCATTGAGACCCAACAGGCCATCGAGATGGCGGATATCTACGGAAACATTTTGCGGAGTATGACGGACACCTTCGCCTCCATCATTTCCAACAACCAGAACAATATTATGAAAACCCTGGCCTTGGTCACCATTGTCATGTCCATTCCAACCATGATTTTCTCGGCTTATGGAATGAACTTTAAGAACAATGACATGCCGCTAAACGGGGAGCCTCACGCCTTTTGGATTATTATTGCCATTGCCTTTGCCATGAGTCTTTCCATGACGCTTTATTTGATTCATAAAAAATTGTTCTAAGAGAAAGGAATTTTATGTCGTTTGAAAATCTAACCAAAAAGAATCAGCAGTATATCCGGACCGTGCAAAAGCTCTTGGAACAGGCGGGAAAATCCCCTGAAGAAATCGAAGCAATGCTAGAGACTATTTTGCCAGATATTGTAGAGAAACAAGATCGAGGCTTCACCGCACGTGCCCTCTACGGAACACCAACCCAATGGGTTCGTAGTCAACTGGAAGGACCAAATCCCCAAGCAGAAGAACAAGCTGAAACCAATGACAATCCTTGGCTTATGTGGCTGGAATCCACTCTCTTCCTGCTCGCTTTTGTCGGAATTGGGATTGGGCTCATCAATCAATTCGTGCCTGAAAGTACCAACTACGGTCTACTCACCCTCATCAGTATGACCACTGGTGGTGGTGCCGTTTTCTATGCCCTCTACCACTTCATCTATCGCTACTACGAACCACAATATGAAGGGGAACGTCCAAATGTCCGTCGAGGTTTCCTTTTTGTCGGACTCATCCTCCTCGCCTGGATTGGTCTCATTACCCTTTCAGAGAGCGTCTTAGCCGGTACCAACCCACCACTTCCAAGCATGGTTCTTGTCCTCATCGGAGCCGCCGCTTTCGCCCTCCGTTGGTGGCTGGTCCGTACCTACAACATCAAAAATGCTCGCATCAACCCCCGCCGTCGAGCATTCTAACAAAAAAATCCTTGGTTTTAAAACACCAAGGATTTTTTTGTTAGGAGAAGTCCCGTAAATTTAAGCGGGTGTCCGGCTGTGGCAGTCCGTGTTTTTGACGCGCTTTCATCCGAAAACGCATGACATATTGGCTCACAAGATAAGAACTAATGCTAAGAACAAGGCCTAACCATAAGGGAGAAGGACCCACTAGCCACAAGGCCAAGAGAGTAACGAGCAGGCCAATGGAGAGGTGGAGAATGTTTTTAGTCTTAAATTGATAATAAGGATAATTATAAACGGTCAGGAAATAAGTCCCTAGGTAGAATAAAACCACTGCAATCAGTAATAAGATTTGTCCCAGCTCAGCATGGTGATGATTGGCTAAAAACTCAACAGAGACCGTAAAGAAATTAATGCCTAATACAACAAGCAAGTGACAATAGAATAACGGTGCAACGAGTTTTTTGGAATGGTGATCAATCGCTATAAAGGTCTGGGTCATATAATTAATGAACATAAAAGCCATTGCAGTGAAGAGGAAAACTCCGTTAATCAGCGTTTCTCCGATCGGATAGGAGCCAATAATCGCAATAACCGACTCCCCAAAGGATAAAATGGTGATCAATTGACCACGTTCGACAGCATGTGGAAAATTGGTTGGAAGGTCTTCCTCACCACTATAAAAAAGCTTAGCAGAAAGAAGCGGAATCAGAACGGGTAAGATGTAGACCACTGACATCCAGATACTCCATCCTCCAATCCCTATCATGAACGGGACTAAAGGAACCATGTATAGCAATAGAGAAAGCATGGACAACTTCATATCCCGATTAAAGCCATGGACTCTCCCTTTGATAAAGTATTGTAAGCTTATAAGGCCATAGGCTAGAAATAAGAGGCTATTAAATTGAACCACAACCGGACTTCCAGCTCCCAGTTCCGATGTGTCTAAGTTGAAATTCATGGCCAAGTGCCCTACGACAAACATCAGAGCAATGACTGTATAAATATCGGCTCGCCTAGAATCACCATATTTTTGATAATAAAGAACTTCATTAAACCAAATATTCATTAAAACAATATTGGCCATCACAAATAAAAGAATGTTCTGACCGCTAATGTGTTCCATATGAAAGGAACCATTCAACTCCCTTAGTGCTAAAACAAAGGCTAAATCAAAAAATAGTTCGTAATTCGAAACGCGTTTAGCCAAACTAGTTCTTGTCGACATAAAAATCCTCTCTAACAAAGAATAAAAATACAGAACCCATTGTAACAAAACGACCGCTAAAAGGGAAGATACAAAAAACCGGAAAGGTCTTCCGGCTTAACTTTTTACTCTTGAAACTTGAAAAGCATTCTTTAGAAAATATCTTATTGATTGGCGATGCTTGCAAAACCATTGGCTAAATCAGCATTGGCAGTTGGCTTAAGGTAGAGGACCGGGCCATCCCATTGGTTAGTATATAAAACAATAGGGGAACCAGAGCGATCAAATGCAAAATAATAAATATGATTAACAGAATTCGTTAAATACTGATAGTTTGCGACTACATTGTAATCTCCATCCCCACGACCATCAGATGATGCTTTGAGACTAACATCACTTCCGCCAACGTTAAAGGACCATCCGTCTATAAACTTAGTCCCTTTATTTTCATACCCTGGTTGATTCATAGAATTCCCCCAACTAACCATGAAATCAGCCAAGGCTGCTTCTTTTCCACTATCCCATAAGGCTGGGGCTGCCGTCTCTGTTGAGGAATCGTTCTTGTCCGAGCCGGAGTTTTCTGAAGTACTGGAGGCCTCTTCCTTTAGTGCCTCCGAAATACTTTGAGCTTCCGTTAGAGAGGACGAATTTTTGAGAAGATTGTGATAGGCTTCCTGCATATCCTCTGGAGCTTCTTGGAAGACTGTCTCGTCTTTCTTGGTGTAATAGACTTTTCCATTTGAAGCAAGCAGGATAGTATAAGTCTCCTTGTCCTTATCCAGAAGGTTTTGCGCCAAGTAGACTTGTCCCATTCCAGCAGCTCCTATCAGTTGATCATCAGGTACGCGAGGTTTTAGGAGTTTTTCAAATTCATCCTGTGTACTATTGTAATAGGCATGTGTCGAACCTTTAAGGGAGTATATTTTGAAAAGAATAGCATTATCCGTAAAATCTTTTACCTGATCACTAGACCCCTTCATTCCCAAAAGACGGATGTCATATTTATCCCTTTCTTCAATCAGATTGAGATTGCTTTCATTAGAAGCTTCTTCCAGACTCCCCATCGTAGTCCAACCAAATCCAGCCAAAATATCACCATCAACCGATTCTTTTTTAATCACATGGGCTGAACCAGTTCCGTGTGTTGGCAAGGTCGTTGACCGAACGGTCACCGCATCTTGACCATAGGGACTATCATATAGCCATTTCCCAAAGTTTTGAGAAACCAACTTGGCTTCCTCCTCACTGAGTTGCTCAATCTTCTCAGTATAATCCACTTCTTCTGAACCTTGATTCACTGACTGGGATACCGAGACTTGGCTATTTGTAGACTGGCTGTAGACATAATAGCCAGCTCCCAGAAGAAAGGTAGCTATAAAAATAGTTCCCCATACCCAAGTCGGAAGGCCTTTGGTTGATTTTTGTGCAGGTTGAACTTGAGCGATTTGTGGTTGCGGAAAACCAGCTTGTTTAGCCCGCATAAATTCTTCAGGTGTCGGTTTGCGACCAAAAACTTGCTCAAAAGCTTGAGACCAATCGTTTGCATTCATGCTCTTCTCCTATCCTAACATTTCCAATAGTGGTCCAAGGGCAAAATAACCCAAAATCACAGCCAAGGCAATGGTCAAAAGAACAATCGCAATCATGGCTAGGACTCGCAAAATTCGCAGACCTGTTGAGGTTTGTTGCGGATTTTGATTAGCAGCTGGTTGTGGTTCTTGACTTGTCTGAGAGGTTCCCATTGTTACTGTAGCCTCTTCTGGTCTAGCGATAGCTTGAACAGGTTGAACTTCTTCAGTGACCTCGAATTCAGGACTGGGCTGGACTATTGTTTCCTCTTGTACAGCGCTCGTTTGAACGGGCTGGATTACAGGCACTTCTGGCTCAGAAGCCGCTTCTCCATTATCTTCTGGCATCGCTGGCTGAAAAACAGTTCCCTCTGAAAGGCTGGCTTGGGAGTCAAATCCGAGCTCCTCGTCTACTTCTGAACCAACAATTGCTGGAAAGCCTTGGGTTTTAGCTGCCATAAATTCTTGGGGTGATGGATTGCGGTTATAGACTTGGGTAAAAGCCTCCGTCCATTGAGCAGCCGTCAGGCTTCCTGATTTTTCCACAAGCAATTCCGGAAAGCCTGCCTTTTTAGCCTCCATAAATTCTTGGGGCGACGGTTCCCGCCTTTCAATTTTTTTAAAAGTATCAGTCCACTCTTTTCCTGTCATGATTTTTCCTCTTTCACCTCTACTGCTTTTAGAATAACATCATTAGGTTGTGATTACAAGGTGTATGTAACCAATGGTTAAAAAGACCTAGAAAAAAGGCCCATGGATGTGATAAGCATGGACCTCATGAATCTTTAACCTAAATTGAATTAATAAAAGGAAATCAGTTTCACTAAATATTCACCAGCAATCATCGCTGACAAGACACCAAAGACAAATAAAACTAGTCCGTTTACAACAACTGCAAGAATATATTTATAAAACATATCCAAAGAGGATACATCACGCGAATGAGCTAAGGCAAAGGTTGTAGCTAGTCCAAACACTAATAAGCTAAGAACAATCAAGATAAAGGCAATGGAATAAACATCGATTAACACAAATAGAGTCGTAAAAGCCATCATGACAATATTCACAGAGAATAGACGTCCATACCAATCAAAGGCCTTTGTTAGTGTAAATTGTGTATCACTATAAACAAAGCGTTTAGCTACAAATCCAGCAAAAATAATGGCGAATAGAGATAAAGCAGCTCCAACTAAAATGGCCATAAAAGCTGAGAAGCCAACTGGATTACTCATAAAAGGGGTTGAACTGTCAGAATAATAACTGTTAAGGCCATTAATGAAATTTGATCCCACTCCCGCTGTTTTACGAGCAATAATAAAGACTGTCAAGGTATAAAACAGGGTCAAGAGACCAAAAGCAATCCAGCCATTAGCAGGGGTTGTTTGTACAACGGATGTTGGTGCTTTCAAGGCTGATACAAACCAATTCCAAAAATTACGTGAGGTCTGCTTCATTTGTTCCTGGCGTTCAGGCGACACCAATGGTGCTGCTTGGGGAGCTGGTGGTACTTGACCTTGTTGTGCAGCTTCTGGTTGAACAGGTGGCACTTGATTCACTTGTGCAGCTTCTGGAGCGACTACTGTTGTAGTTGCTTGTGCAGCCTGAGGTTGACTTGGAGCAATATCTACAATTTCCCCATTTTCCATAGCTGCAGCTAATTCTTCTCCAGTCGCAGGGCGTCCGTTAATTGCCTCAAAATATTCTAACCAATCTGATCGGTTCATCGTTATCTCCTCTTTTTCCTAAACTTTTCTATTGAAATTTAACAATCCGTTAAATCAATACCTCGATATTATATCGTTTCAAAAGCTAGATGGCAATAGACATTGAAAGGATTTTCACGGAATACCTAAGGAAAATAGATTATTGAGAACATTATTCAACCTTCAGTTTCTTTTATCCATTGGTTCAGTAAACCTAGGTCATATTTCCAGGCGAGGATTCGTTTGACAGACTGATCGATCCGCTTCTCGGTCAGTTCACCTTCTTCAATTTTATCCAAAAGGTATTGAATTTGACTGCTGTAGCTAGATCCTAAGATGAGGTCATTACCGGCTTGAATAACCTGAAAAGCTGCCTCATCTTGATCAACAAAATCAGCTAAACCTGCCATATCCAAATCGTCCGTCATAATAACTCCCTTAAAGTTCAGCTCTTTCCGAAGAATATCGGTGACTTTTTTAGAAATCGACGATGGGACAGAATCTACTTGGGTAAGGATATTGTGAGATACAAGGATGCTATCCGCCCCATTCTCGATTCCTGCTTTAAAAGGAAGGAAATCGGATTTCCTCAAACTCTTCAAGGATCTGTTATCACGAATAATAGCTGTATGACTATCCCCATTGTTACCATATCCAGGGAAATGTTTCAGCGTAGACCCCAGACCTTCTTTTTTAAAGGTTTGAACAACTTCAGAAACATAATCTGCCGTTGTTTTAGCATCTTGGCTAATAGTTCGGTTGTAGATAAAGGCATCGGGATCTGTTGCTACATCCGCAACAGGTGCCAAACCAGCGTTGATACCTGCTTCTTTAAGCGTTCGTGATTTCCGTTTTGCATCTGTTACGATAGCATCCATTCCACCTTCATGATACAGTTCCATCGGTGATAAGAATGGTTCTGAAAGAATACTACTTATCCGTGTAACCGTACCTCCCTCTTCATCTGATCCGATCAACATGGGAACTTTGGAGGTCTGTTGAAACTGATCTGTTAACGCTCGAAGCCGCCCAATCGTTTGGCCTTCAAAGTCTTTCCCAAACAAGATATAGCCACCCAATTGATAGTCTTTGATATCTTGGATCTGATTGGAATACGGTAGACGGGCCCAAAAGAGCTGTCCAACTTTTTCTTCCAAGGTCATATCATCTAGTAAGGCTTGAATCGTTTTTTCCTTCTGCGATGGCTGTTTCTTTTCCTTTTTTGTCACATCCATCTTACTTTGCGCGCTTTTCTCCTTTTGATTGGCCCCAAAAAGGAAAAACAAACTACTAAAACTCCAAGCAGGCTTCGCCTGCTAACTCATGACGGAAAATTAGTTTAGGTATATAATAAAGATGAGCAATACAAATCCGTAAGTTTATTAGGGCTTTGCCGAGCCTGTAACTAAAACTGGA
>NZ_JADXDQ010000014.1:0-39632 GCF_015831295.1 Streptococcus sp. NLN64 | reverse complement strand
AATTTCTCGAAAATCTCTGATACAATAGTCATAGGTTCTATATCCTTTCGGGTTGATTTTGCACTTCCTAGGATATAGGACTTTTTTATTTTTTTCAATCGGCTACCGAGAATTATTTTACACTAACTTATTTGGCATGCACAAAAAGACCACTTTCGAAAGTCATATATCAATTTGAACTTCCAAAGTGGTCTTATTCTAAATTCTAGGTCTTACAGTCTTTTAGTTTACTTTTAGTACAAGGCAGCGAGTCGTAGACAGTACTGAAGTACGGCAAGACGAGCTAACACAGTAATAAAAGATAAACTAAAAGAGTATAACTTAATGACATTGATTCTTCCATTCACTTTTTCCCAACTAACCAACTTATTGAATAATGAAATCCTCACCTTTTGTCCCATTCAATCACCGCCATCATCCTTTCTGCAACTTTATTCCATGAATAAAAATCCGCAATTTGTTGATGCGTTTCTTTCGTAAATTCAAAAACTGAATCATCTTTAATGACTTTCAACATTATATCTGCGAGTTCTTGACTATCTTCAGAAGTTTTATTGATTAAAAAACCATTCCTTCCAGGTTTAATAAAATGCTTCATCTCCATCATTTCTCTTCCAATACAAGGTAACCCATAAGCCAATGCTTCAACAAATACCAATCCAAAGGCTTCAAATCTAGAAGGTAAGACAAAGACGTCACATAGATTAAAGTACTTTGGGAGATCATCAGCTGGGATATTACCAACAAAATAAATATTGGGAGAATCAGCTAATACTGGCATTTCTTCAGGTCCAACAATATAAAGTTCTAAATTTTTATGTCCCTGTTCATATAGATTTCGAAAGGCTTTAATAACTAAATCTCCACCTTTTCGCTTAAAATCTTTCCCTACAAATAAGAACTTATTCCCCTCTTTCCGAGAAAAATCTACCTGTTTAATATCAATATTTAATCCTGCACCAACATAGTGAACTTTATCTGAAGGTAACCCTTGTTCTTCAACCAGATAATCAGCAAACCAATTACTCATTGAAAAAATTCCTGCTGCATTTTCATAATAATGATTTTGATAGGCGGATCTTTTTTTTAACTGAGTATCGTGCACACCCTGGAATCCACTATAAATAAATGATTCTGGATTCGATACTTTTTCCTGAATTAAATAGTTCAAATTCAAATCTTGGTAAATATAGGACTGGCTGGCTACTGACTGGATTTCATCAAAAGTGATATAGACATCATCCTCACTCATAGAAAAATTTTTAAAACCTTCTTTAATATAAAATAAATTCAGATCATATCTAATTAATTTTAATTTCCTAAGAACCCTATAGACCTTCATTCTCCAATTAAAAAAGATGTTTACTTCCTTCAATGTACCTTTTTCAGCGAACGCTTTTTTTAAATTGGTTACTGTTCCTGACCAGTCCCATTTTAGTTGTTGACGATTATAAATAATCCGAGGAATTACAATTTTCATTAACTTAACCTTCTCTTTAGTTGACCAAACAATTCTTCCAATTCTTTATTTTTAAAAAAGATTAAAACTATAATATAAACCAAGATGCTACTTAGCACAAGAAGTATAGAATACATGATACTTCCCATCCCAAAATAGGAGAAAATCATTCCTAGACCAATAATCAGCAGACTCCCAATGAAAGCATCTCTAAGATTAGTTTTCCATTTAGAAAAATCTATATAGCTTGAGCTTTCTTTAACAACAAAAAAATTGTAAGCAACAATGAAAAACTCCGAGGCTATTGTAGAAATAGCCGCACCATTTTGGAATAGTGCTGGAATCAAGATTAAACTCAAAACAATATTAATAATGATTGCAAAAACGGATCCGTGAAAATTAACTGCCTCACGACCAATTGGAATATTAAGTGCGTATGTCAATACCCCACCAAAAATCGCACCAATTAAACTAACTGCTAATAACTGTAGCGTAAGTGTCGAAGCAACAAAAGCTTTTCCACCCATGAATAAAATAATCTCTTTCGATAAGACAATCATCCCTGCAGTTAACGGTAACAATAATAGAGTCACATAATTCAAGATTTTTGTATACGTTTGCTTAAACTCTTCTATCCTTCCTTCTGCGTATAAGGAGGAAAGCTTAGGAATTGTTACAGAATAAACCGATGCCATAAGAGTTTTCAAAATCGAATAAACTTTCACAGCAATTGTATACAACCCAACATAATAAGGACCTTTCATCCACTCTAGGATCAATGTATCAGAATTAACATAAAGACTTATTGCTAATCCACCTGAAAAAAAAGTCATGATGGATCTAATGTGCTTACTTACATTAGGGTTCCAAGTCAATCTTAACTTCAGATATTTCCTACAATACCATAAATTAAGTAAACATGTTATCCCCGAAGTAATCACAGTAATAGCGGCATACAAATACAAATCCTGAGGAGATTTTATCATCCCAAAAATCCAAATCAGTGATGCAAACTGTATTAATAAACTTCTAGCAGTAATGAACAAATAATCTTCGAATATAACATTAATCCAATCAACACCCAAGGTTGTAAAAAAAATCGATAGACTCTGAACGAAAATAAGAATCTTATATTCGGGATTCTCAATAAACAAAAATACAACTATAGCTAGCAGTAAATAACTTAATAAAGTTGACAAAATGTTTATTGTAAAAAGCTCATTCCCAAGTTTTTGCAAATGAGCTTTATCAGTTCGAATCTTACTCCCTTCTCTAATAGCATAGGTAGATATACCAAGTGCTGCGATTAAGGAAAAATAACTAACCAGTGATCCAGTATAATTAATTTTACCAATATTTTCCACCCCTAAAACCCTACTTACATGAGGGTATGTAAGCAATGGAAAAAGAATTGAAAGACTCGTTTTAACTAAATTTAGAAAGGCATTAATACCCAAGTTCTTCTTCATTTCTTACCTTTTCAATTTCATATTCTAAAAACACTACCATGATCAAGAGTAAAAGCATCGCATCATTATGCCAATACCAAAAAATAATATTTTGCCCCATTACTGAAATCATCAAGAAATACATTAGAAAAATTGGATTCCCTTTTTTTCTATAAACGTTCCATCCTAAATAAAATGCTTTGACAACAATATAAAGAATAACCAGCAAAGCTAGCGTTCCATATATATAACGAAACGCATATATTCCATTATCACTCAAGAAAATCATTTTATCTAGACCTGTTCGATAAATGGATGGTTCATACTGCATATTCGGATAACCCGTACCGAAAATAAAAGTTGACCAATTTACATTCAACTGTTGATCATAGAGCAGTCTACCGATATTTCTAATGGTTAAAGTATCACCACCAGATTTTCCTATAAGTAATTCAAAAAATGACTGAAAATTACTTGAAAAATAGACAGGCACAGAGATAAATAATAAAGTAAATAAAACTAATATTTTTCTCAATCCAACTTGACCGCCTAAAAACACTCCTAACACACTTCCTGCCAATATGGAAAGTAGCTCTAGGCGACCTTGAGAAATCCAAATTTGAGACGCTAGTCCTAAACCATAAACTAATAAATATTTAAACCTACCCAGTTCCATATATCGATAAACAGCAATTAACATCATTAAATCAATTAATGATGATTCAACATACATTCGATATGGACTAAACGTACCACTATAGTTAACAGCAACATCTATAAAATTTGAACCAGTTGCAAAATAAAGAAGTTTTTGGGACATAAAGAAAAGGGTGGAAAAAGCACCAAGTCTCAAAAGATTCTCCAACAGATTTTCAAAATCTACTTCATAATACTCAACAATTTTCCGCAAAGGAAAATAACTTAACAATAAAATAAGAAACTCTCTCTGCGCTCGAATCCCCAAAATTAAACTTTGACCAGAAATATTATAGGATTGGTATGTTGCAACAAAAAGAGATACTATCAGATACAAAAACGAAAAACCAAATTGCCATTTTCCTTTTTTATCAGATATCCCTAAATATACAACGAATATGAAAACAGAGAATAGTAATAAATATGCATCCGCAGATGTTAAAAAAGCAATTGTGAAATTTTTAGGAATAATATGAAAAACATTACCAAAAAGAAGTACAAAGAATAATAATGCAAATTCAATTAACCTAGATTTAGTAAAAATTACCACTATTTCCTCCAAAAGTTCTAATAAGTCTGGTGATTTTATTTTTAAAATGACCTAAAGTAATTTGGGTGCAATTAATTAATTCAACTAAAAACAGAAATGGAACAAGCATCTTTGAATAGTAAGTTGTAATTAAATATTTTCTAGATTTGAACCTCACTTTTAGAGCCGCTATTTTACTTGATAAAGATTTATTTTTGTCATTTGAAAAATCATGATTATGATAATAAAACTGATTAGCAACAATTACAGACTCATAACCCAATTTTTTCAATTTTATACCCAGGATATTTTCCTCATTATACAAAAATACACTTTCATCAAACAGGCCTATTTTCTCAAATATATCTGTTTTAATAATAAAAAAGCATCCTACAATACAATCAACTTTTGCATACTTCTCATTCATCATTAGATATGTCGGATCTCTTCTATTTGATAAAACTAATAAGCGGTCTAAAACCACTTCTTTGGAAGTAGGAATATTCCACCCAGATTTATAGGGTGAAAACAGCTCATTTTCGATTACTGAACCACCAACCATTGCTATATTTGGATTTTTTTCTAAAGTTTCAAGTAATTCATCAAAAACAACTACACTAGGTATAATCACATCTGGATTAAGAATCCCTATATATTTACTCTTATATTTATTAATAGCATATTTGATTCCAAGGTTATTTCCATAACTATATCCACCATTTTTTTCAGAAAGAATGATGTCAACATTGGCATATTCTGCAAATGATTTTCGTAAAACTTGGACCGATTCATTTGTCGAATAATTATCAACAACTATTATTCTAAATGAATCATCAAAAGAATTAAGTTGATCTACACACTTAATAGTATCATCAAAATTATTGTAGTTAAGGACTACAAGTGCTAAATCGTTCATATCAACTCCTACTTATTTTATTAGATTTACGATTAGAATACGTTATACAACAATTTTGGAATATCAACGTTCAAATTTTGATTTTTTCGGATATTTTTTTTCAAATACTTTGTTATATTCTTCTTTTAAAGAATCAAACTGACTAGCATAATCATCAGAAATATCATTTAAACAAACAATTTTGTGAATACTTTTTTCTATAGACTTAAAAGCGGCAACTTTTTCAAGCCCCATATCAAAATAAACTCCAAATTTTTGAGAGCGAGGTAGAAAATGTCCTTCACATAATTGCCAATACCGTACCAGCCAATGATTAATATCTTCTTTCGTTCTAAATCTATGTTCTGAGGTATTTGCAAATTCCTCACTCTCAGTTAATGAGACTTTTTGGAATATACTCTTTTTATAAGAAATAGGTATATGGTAATCATAAAATCCAAGAATTCTAGTCCAAGGTAACACTGTTAAATTTTTAAGCAGATGTTTACCATAGCTAAAATTCATAAACTTTAAAAAATTATTTCCGAAAACAGAACGGCTGTCAAAGTACTTATTCAATAAAAGTAAGTTGTTTAATACTATTGGGGCAATTGTTCCTGGGTTAGGAACTATCGGACTAAATACCCCCATATCCTTAGGTAGTTCTCTCTCAAAAAAATCTTCAGGCATCACATCAGCATTTAGAAAACAATCATCATTAAATAAGACAAATTGTTCTGACAATTCTTCGATGTTTGGAAGATTTAATTCAATTACGTTGGAATTAAAAGTTGGTAAGTATTCCTTACTGATATAATCTTCATGTTTAACATGTATGAGTTTTTCATTATTCAGATCTAACCACTCTGGAACATGCCCTTCTGTAATGAAAAAAATTTTGTTAACCCAAGGAGCATAGGTTTCAACTGCTCTAAACCAATACTTCAACAAGCCCCATTCCCGGTAGCGTTGATCACTATTAAGGTTCAAATCATTCTCGCTCTGCTCTAAATACTCTTGCTTTTGCATCTTCCATTCTGGATCGTTCCCATCAACCCATGTTACTACAAAATCTATCTTCGTATTTGTTTTCACCTAACAAGTCCTCCAATTATAATACACTTACACAATTGTTTATCACAAAAAATAACTTAAACCTTTGATTATGACAATTAAACTTGTAGTATATTTTCCATATTAAGTTTAAAAGATTTTGTTTTAACGAGATCAAAACAAAATCAATTCTTCACAGTATAAAATATCAAATTCAGAGAGATAAATCAAACTCACAGACGAACTCCATCACTCCCAAGCCATTAATATATCGCTCTGTAATCAAAGAGTAATATTAAATTTTCAAAAAAATCATATAAATGAGACAAATAGTCTATGTGTTTTATTAAAGAAAGTGCATTTATAAATTCAACAGATGTAATCTTGATTTCTATCTACACTTGGATCCTCCAACTAAGTTGTAAGTCGGCTAATGCCTTTATCGTGCTATTCGATCCATCCCATATCCTAAACGTTCTCTTGAGATTTCTAATTTTTACTAGATAAGTCAATATTCTTTCTCAAACACTACAATGATGCATTATTATCTTGTTAAATCACTTTTAAATGACTGTGAACTTGGAAATGTAAATAGTTTTAAGCAAATCAATTAGAAATTGACGAGCACCCCCTCTAGAGTCCATTCCCAATATAGGCTTTAATACCACTAAACAAGAATATTGTCATGGTATTAAATATTCAGTAGTATCTGGGGAAAATGGTATCCAGTAAATTATATAGTCATCTCTGCATCAATTCATTATAGCCAAATTGCTTATGAATTACTCACTGTCAGTCTATCCTGAATTTCTAGGGCGATACAGAGCATGTAACTGTATCATTAAAAGAAAGATTATAGTGATGTGGTACAAGACTAATAGTTCAATTAAAAGGGAGCTAAAGGGCTACTCTTAACTTGGATAATTGTAATATTGCACGACTTTGTGATACAATTAAATCCGTTTATTCAAGTTAGGAACAATCCGGTATTAAAGATTTAGTCTGCAGGAGCCCGCATGCTTAAAAATGTAAAGTAGTGGTAATCATATTGTCTTTGTTACATCATCAAAATAAAATGGAGAACGATTTAAGACTAAGGTAAACACTTCATACACTTAATCAATTCGAGGAACACCTTGTCGGCCCCATAATTTTCTACTCCAGCGTGGAGGTAGAATATCCGTTTCATTAGCTTTTCTTAAACAAGTTCTGATAATCGGTAACAATTTTCTCCCAAGTAAAGGCTTGGGCAATACGATGGTTTGAAGCACGATCTGCTTCAAAAATGTCTTGGTCAGTCAAAGTTTCCGCCTGCTCAATCGCTTGATCCAAGGTTTCTTTCTGCCAATAAATAGCGGCTTCTTGACCAACTTCTCGGTTAAACCCAACATCCAAGAGGAGATTGAGTTGGGTCGAAGCCAGGGCTTCTAGTAAGGATGGGTTAGTCCCTCCCACTTCATGACCATGGAGATAAGCAAAGGCCTGTTCTCGGATATACTTCAATAAATCTTGATCATAGACCGTTCCAACAAATTTAATTCGAGAATCTTGATCAAACTGAGTTTCTGCTAGAAGTTTATCGTAGAATTTATTGGTTTCAACATTAGTAATCAAAACAAAGTCTCGTTTGGTATTGGACTTCATAAACCCACGAATCATAGCTTCGTAATTGTTTTCTGGTACAAAGCGACCAACCACTAAATAATACTGACCTTCTTCGACTCCCTTTTCCTCAAACCAATCTCGAACCTTTAAATCAGAAGATTTCAGAGGAGAGCGGCTTGTTTCTGTTCCATAGGCAATGTAGGTTGTCTTAGGTTGATACTTGGCATAGTCCTTCTGAATGTAAGACTCAATATTCTGACTGTCGCAAACCAAAAGGTCAGCGTGTTTCACCATGAGTCCTTCAGAAAGTTTCCAATAACGTCGTACGGGATATGACCACTTTGCTCGTAACCACTCGTGTCCGTCTGGATTGACAAACAGCAAACCACCTAGTTTTTGAATCTCTTTTTTTAGACCTGCAATAAAAGGCCCAATCCGGCAGGCTAATACATAGAAAATTGGTGCCTGATCTTGATTGTCCTTGGCCATCTGAATAGCTTTTTTTAAGGCCTGAATGTCATAAGCAATAGCTCGAGCTGGACCAATATTGGGAACATCAATGTTAAAACAAATAGCTCCATTATGCTCAAATGTATCTTGGGTAATACCGGACTTAGCAGAGTTTTCTCGCATACAGGCTACATAATATTGGATAGCTGAATCCGTTTGAAATTCCGTTAATTTTTCAACAAAGGTTTCAAAACCTCCATATTTTGCAGGAATTCCTTTAGAACCGATAATATATACTGAACGTTTCATTCTAAATGTTTCTCCATTCCAAATCATTTTAGTCAGTCATCGACAAAAGGCAGTATGCTTTAAACAACATTTAAATAAAAAATCTCAATCTATTTGGACGTTTCTATACAATAACTATTGCATGCATGAACTTATAACTCGAGAAGTAATACTATGTTGATAAAATATTTCGCTTTTTATCTGGGAATATCTTTGCTACAAATACTAGTATCTACATTGCTTTTTTGTGAAGTTTGAAATTTTAAAGAACACCTATCTCAGAACTGGAATATAATTGGCTTTAAAAATCTTACCTGTGATTAAACTTTCAAAATAGAACACTAGGTTAAGTAAAAAGAAATCAACTCTAAAGCATGATTTTCAAGTGTTTTTAAATCAGTATCCAAATTATAATGCCTTAGACGAAAATCTTCTAAAGTTTTAAACACACCCTCTTCTCCAAGCAAATCTTTAGCCCCTACGTTCTCGCTTGCAAATACCGTTACGTCATATGAGAGTGCTTCTAAAATTACCAGACCAAATGTCTCTTTCCAGCGACTTGGAACAATCAAATAATCAATATCTGAATAAATTTTTGTAAGATCCCTTTGATTAAACCTTCCTCCTTGATCTACATAATCTGGAGCAAATTCATTTGGTGTATGACCGTATGTTTTGATATCGTATTGCTCTCTATCAATTGATTTTATAAATTCGAGAAAATCAAAGTATCCTTTATATTCTTCATCAGGTCCGATATAAGCTATTACTTGCTTACCATCTTTTCTGACTTTATGAATGTTGTGTTTTTTAATTTTTGAGCTTGTAATGGATAAAACGTGTCCATTAAGTACAAATGGAAGATTTTGTCTGTAAATAGATTCTGTCAACTGACTATTAAAATGAAAAAAATCAATCTTTCGAAACATCTCACTATAATAATCTCTCAGACGAGAATAGTCAGTCGCTTCCTTTATAGAATTAATATCTTTGTATTTTTTATGTTTCGGATTTTGATTGAGTTTTTTCATCCATGTTCTGATGGTTGGGTAAAACGAAGACTGAAAAATCCTCAATTTAATAGTTGATAATGCATCCGCGGACATAATATTCCAAGCTAGATTATCATTTTTTTCATCAAATGAAACTCCATTATAGTAAAACGTAGGTAATGGAGCTAATCCGTAATAATCGTGTGTAGTAAAAACTGTTCGAATTCCAAGCTCACTTGCCGCTTCTAAAAATTCCTTATGTAATCCTATAAAAGAATGAATATGAATCACTTCTGGTTGCAACTTGGTCAGGAACTTAACAAATGTAGCTGAATCACAAGGCTTCATAAAGTCATCTGGTTGTGAAATTCCTCCAAATAAAGCCAACGGCAAAGAATTAATTAGTCGAAAAGTCTTTATTCCTTTTTTTTCCTTAGAATTTTTAACTTTAGGGGATTTACCGAAAATTAATTGATTTCCCGGATACAGTGCATATACATCGTGGCCAATTCTTATTTGTTCCAACATCAGGTCGGTAGCATAACTAACAAGACCTCCAGTTCTTTCAGGAGCAAAACCAATAGTATAATGCAAAATTCTCATTAAAAATCCTCCAGATTCATAAATCCTGTATATTCTTTAAGGATATCTTTTTAACCAAGCAATACTACATAAACTTCATAGCTAATGTAAACGGACGGCTTGTGAAAATCCAATCATATCTTATGGATATAATTGGATTTAGAACACAATATAAAAAATATCAATTCAAAGTATAATTAAAAAATCGTGAACACATCCATTAGAAACATAAATCTAATAAAAACACATCATTAATTATAGTTTAAAATCTTAAGTGCACATTGATTTAAAATAGCTTTAACCGCAAATTCTATTTGTGTACTTCTATTTCGCTCCATCTCCAAAAGCCACGACCTTGATGGTTTTAAGTAGAATCTTTATATCATCCGTAATTTTCCAATCTTGGATATACTCCACATCTAGTGCAACTACATCTTCAAAGTTGGTGATTTCACTACGTCCGCTGACTTGCCAAAGTCCTGTAATGCCAGGTTTAAAGCTCAAACGGCGTTTGTGGGCGGGTGTATAGTCTAAGAACTCCTGTTTGGTTGGTGGGCGTGTGCCAACTAGGCTCATGTCCCCTCGCAAGACATTATAAAACTGTGGTAGCTCGTCCAAGCTGGTCTTGCGGATAAATTTCCCGATGGGGGTGATGCGGGGATCATTGTCCATTTTGAACATGCCACCCTCCATGGTGTTGTGGGCCATAAGTTCTTTTTTTCTTTCTTCCGCATCCATATACATGGAACGGTATTTATAAAATTTAAAGATCCGGCCATTGCGACCGACGCGGTCTTGGGCGAAAATGGCTGGGCCACCATCTCGGCGGATAAGGGGATAGAGTACGACACCTACTAGGCCACAAATAAGGAGTCCGACCAAGGCACCCGCAATGTCCATGAGGCGCTTGAGTACTAAATGGCTGGTCTGATGAAAAGTAGGGGCATAGGTTGTGACAGGGATTCCTGCAATACTGCCTTCCCGTCTGGGTCCCTCTGGATAAGTATAGCCTGGTATAGCGACATGGACCGTCATCCCCATGGATTCAAAGCTCTCAATCCAAGAGATGACGTCCGCTTCTTCTTCTGGAAGATAGATAAGCACTTCATCAATAGTAGCTCTCAGAGCGAATTCTATCAAGTTGGTGGGACTGAGTTGCCCCTGATCTAAATCTCCCTTAGGTTGGTCGAGGAAATAACAACCATTCAGTGTGTAGTTAGCCTTGTCCAAAGCCTGTTTCAGCATCTCAAAACGGTCAGATTGGCTGATTAATAAGATGGATTTTGGTCCGATTGTTTCAGAGGTGGCAAGGACAGCGGACAACCAGTCAGGATCCTGATCTAACTTGTCTGCACTCATAGTAACTCCTATCATAATTTTCTGTGACTTATACTTAACGAATCTCAATATCGGTATACTCGAACCTTTCAACTAAGGAACTTAGAAATCCGATGACGGTTGAATGAACGGTCACCGAAAAAGCTTGGGTTCACAAGAATTTGAAAGGAAATGAGTATGAAAACGTGTCTATAACCATCCAATTATACCATAAATTAAGTGATTATTTCTACCCCATGTGGAACTAAAGAAAAAAGGCCCTGTAAATGAGCCTTTTGAAACTATGATTTTAGCGGTTTACATACCGGCTAACGGGATAATCTGCTGGGTCTAAATCACCCGTTTTTCCGAGTATACCTAAGGCCAATTCCCGGCCCAAAAGAGGGCCAATGGTAAGACCGGTTGAGCCGAGTCCACTGACAGTCCAGACATGATTTTGGTCTGGTAAGGGGCCAAAGAAGGGGGAATAGTCACTGGTGTAGGCACGGATGCCAATCCGAACTCCTGTAGCCTGAAACTGCTCAATGGCGGGGTAGTAAGGGCGCATTTGATCCACAAGTTCTTGGAGAACTTGTGGATCTTCTTCCAAATCAAAGCCCATATCATTTTCATGACTAGCCCCTAAGCTGATTTTTCCTTTCTTGAAAGGAATCAGGTCTGCTTCTCCTTCGGGCATGACTACTGGATAGTCGTCGGTATCCAGTTCAAGTTGGTAGTCCAGGATTTGGCCCTTTTGTGGACGAACATCCACCTGATAGCCCAGAGGTTCCAGCACTTGTCCCAACCAGGCTCCTGTGGTTAAGAGTATCTTGTCGTAAGCTTGTCCATCGACCAAAATTTGTTCTTCCTGCCAAGTCAGACTTACTTGCTTACGGATGGGTTCTAGTCCTGCGGCCTGCAGCAAATCTTCCACAAGGACGCCACCATCCACACGCGCTCCACCGCTAGCCCAGAAAGCTCGGTCAAAGCCAGTGAGTCCAGGGAATCGCTGCTGCACTTGGTCGCGTGTCCAGAACTCTAACTCTCCCATAAGAGGTGACTCGGGCTTTTTAGCCAGAGCACGCTCCATGACTTCATCCAGATACTCTTCTTTTTTCTTCAAAACGAGAACACCGGTCTGTTCGTAGGCTTGGCTAGGCTGGCCGGCTTTCTCTAAATCCTGCATCAAGCGAGGGTAAAAATCCGCTCCGAGGCGAGCAAGGCGGTACCAGGCCTTGTTGCGGCGGCGGGAAAACCAAGGGCTGATGATCCCTGCTGCCGCCTTGCTGGCTTGGCCAACTCCATGGTCATAGACAGTTACTTCGACTCCTTCTTCTTGACTGAGATAAAAGGCTGCGGTGGCACCGACTATCCCAGCACCAATGATGGCTACACGTGTCATACTTTCTCCTCCGAAAAAGGTTTGGCCTTGCGGCCAAACCTCAACTTATTCTTCATTCTCAGCTTCAGTCTCTTTTTCCTCATAGTAACCTGCTGGCACTGCAGATACTTTGGGAAGGGTCTTGAGGGGTTTTTCTTCCTCAACGATATCGGCTTCCTCATCCATGTCAATGATGATTTCCTCTTCTGGGGTCACAGCTTTTTTGACCTTGGCTACAACTTCTTCCTTGGTACCGAATTTTTCGGTCAAGGTTTCCACTTGTTTTTCGGAGAAGGCTTTGACATCGTCCATCACAGACTGGACGGTAATTTCACCGGATTGGACACCTGACTTGAATTCGTCGTAGCGTTGGGCTACGTTTTGTCCCAAATCCGCTGCGGCTTGGCTGACTTTTTCTTTGGTAGCTTCTGGATCAGCCTGATAATCGGCATACCAATCTTTGGCTTGTTGAGCGATTTTTTGTCCTTTTTTACTTTGGACAAACAGGGCTGCGGCAGCGCCGGTAGCGGCTCCTAATAAAAGTGATGACAATTTACCCATGGTTAGTTACCTGCTTTCTTTTTTGATCCGAGTCCCGAAAGGGCTGTGCGCAAGAGGGTCCGACTGAGGGCAGAACTGACTCCTCCACCTGTAGCAACAGCTTTGTCGCCCAGATTGCGGGCAGAGTTGTTCAGATCTGAGACCGTCTCAGACAGGTCAGCAACAGCCACAAAGAGGGGATTGATGGTTTCCATCTTACCAGAGACGTCATCGGTTAGCACATTGACCTTGGCCATGAGTTCATTCACCTGATACAGGCTAACATTGACATCCGTTGTGAGCAACTTAATCGTTCGATTGGTTTCATCGACCGTTTTTCCCAATTTATGAATAAAAATAGTCAAATAGACGAAAAAGACGGCGAGAGCCAAGCCTACAAGACTAAAAGCAATTTCTACCATATAAACTCCTTCACTTTTCTGCTTGATACCAAGCGAGGTTTCTGTTTTTGCGGCGGTAAATCCAGAGGCTGAGGCCAAGGATTACCAAGATGAGAGATAGGATTTGCGACACGCGCAAGGGTCCTAAGAGCAAGCTATCCGTCCGTAAGCCTTCTATGAAGAAACGACCTGTTCCGTACCAAATGAGATAAAAGAGGGCTAATTCACCTTCCTTAAATAATCGAGGGCGGTGGCGCAGACTAATGAGGATAAGGAAGCCCAAGGCCGTCCAAATGGATTCCATCAGGAAGGTGGGCTGGCGATAAGCGCCTTCGATAAACATCTGGTTCTGAATAAATTGAGGGAGGTAGTCCAGATTCTCAACCACAGCTCCATAGGCTTCTTGGTTGGCAAAATTGCCCCAACGTCCCAGGGACTGCGCAATCAGAACTCCTGGCGCTACGATATCTAAAAAAGTCCAAGGGGACAAAAGGTTGCGGCGGGCATACCAAATCAGGAAGAGTCCCCCGGCAATCAGGCCACCATAAATGGCAATCCCTCCATTCCAGATGGCTAAAACTTCCTCTGGATGTTCTTGGTAATAAGACCATTGGAAGAGAACATAATAGATCCGAGCTCCGACAATTCCAATTGGGAAGCCCCAGAGGACAAAGTCTAGAATCAGTTCTGGATCCCAACCTTTGTACTTGGCCTCCCGCATGGACAGAAGAACCGCTAGGGCTAAGCCACTAATGATAAAGATAGCATACCAGCGAATGCTAAAGGGGCCCAGCTCAATGGCTATGGGATTCATTGGCTTCTTCCTCCTCGTTTTTCGCAATCAATTGGGTCAAACGGTTCTCAAAGGTCTCGGTCGCATCATAGCCCATTTCTTTAGCCCGGTAGTTCATGGCTGCTGCCTCGATGACCACCGAGATATTGCGACCGGTTTTAACGGGAATTCGAATCCGGGGGATGCGAACGCCTCCTACCTCAAATTCTTCTGGATTATTTCCCAGGCGATCAAATTGCTTATTGATGTCAAAGTTTTCCAAGTAGACAGACAACTGGACCTGGGAAGAATCTTTGACCGCACTAGCCCCGTAGAGACTCATGATATCGATAATCCCCACTCCCCGGATTTCCAAGAGGTGACGGAGGATCTCAGCTGGCTCTCCCCAGAGGGTCATTTCATCCCGCGGATAAATATCCACCCGATCATCCGCAACCAGACGATGGCCCCGTTTGACCAACTCTAAGGCTGTCTCACTTTTACCGATACCAGAATCTCCTTGTATCAGCACACCCATGCCATAGATATCCATGAGGACTCCGTGGACACTGGTCCGTTCAGCTAGTCGGGAATCCAAGTAACTGGACAACTCACCGGATAGGCGACTGGTCGCCGTGGTCGAGCGCAGAACAGGCACCTGGTTTTCTTCAGCCACAATCAAGAGCTCATCCGGAATTCGTAAACCACGTGCTACAATCACTACTGGCGTCTCATCCCGCAGCATATTCTTCAAAACTTGGTAACGGTTGTGAGCTGTCATGTGACCCAGATAGGACCACTCCTTCATCCCAATCAATTGAATGCGTTCTGGGGAATAATAATCAAAATAACCCGTAATTTCCAGTCCAGGCCTTGAAATATCCCCTGTCAAAATCGGTTTTTCCAGCAGTTTTTCCGGACCATAAATATGTTCCAGGCGAACCTTTTCCATCACTTCTCTTACTTTGACAGCCATGGCAACCTCCTCTTTTCTTTCCCTTATTATAGCATCTCAGAAGCCCTCTGACAATTTTTCCTTTTCCTAAAAAGAAAGACTGGGCAGCGCCCAGTCTCGACCTTCTGACCTACCATGTCCAGTCGTCTTCCTCAATCGGTTCCGCAGTCTTGCGGCGACGACCATCCCTGTAGGTCACTTCTTCATCATATTCAATCAAATCTTCTTTATAAGGCAGGATCGCAGAGAGAAGGATATAAAGAAATAGGGCCCATCCATCTGTCAGTAACAGGAAGAGCACGTATAGAACGCGAGCTAGAGTCGGATCAATCTTGAATTTATCCGCCAATCCAGCCAATACACCACTAACAATCTTTCCTTTCCGCATTTTATAATACTTGGTCATGATGATCTCCTCACTTTCAATTGCCATTATAGCAAGTTCCCAGTTCGACTTCATCAGCCTTGAGGCGGATTTATCTCCTCCATCAAGCGGCCCCCACAAGCGCCACAGCGATAGCGGTCCAGCTGGATGCGCCGTTGACGCTGGAAATGCTGGCCGCAAACGGAGCAGACATAGGTGTGTCGCTTGCTATTTTTTGGTGGCGGTGCATAGCGTAAGCCATCCACCTCTTTCAACAGGCGCTTAAAATCCGCGTCCCCATGTTTATACCCCTTTTTTTCAAAATAAAGATGGTAATGGGTCAGCTCATGCCGAACTACCTGACGAAAAACGGCCTCACCATACTCCTCAAGGATTCTCGGAGCAAAGTCCAGATGACCATCTTTCGGAAAAAAGCGGCCGCCCGAAGTGCGAAGCCGCCGATTCCACACGGCCTCATGGCTGAATGGTTTCCCAAAATCTTCTAGGGAAACTTTTTGAACATAGCTAGTTAGATCCATTTTCTTCCACCATGGTCAAGCTAATCCGGTTCTGAGGGACCTGTACGTCCAAGACCCAAACCGTCACCAAGTCTCCGACAGAAACGACTTGACTTGGATGTTTGACAAAGTTTTTACTCAACTGGGTGATGTGAACTAAGCCATCCTCATGAACACCAATATCTACAAAGGCTCCGAAGTCCACGACATTGCGAACAACACCTTCGAGTTTTTGCCCTGGTTTCAAATCCTTAATATCCAAGACATCTGACCGCAATTGTGGACCCGCAAAGGAATCCCGTAAATCACGTCCAGGCTTCAACAAATCTTGAATGATATCCTCCAAGGTTAGAGGTCCAACACCCAGTTCATCTGCCATTTCTGAAATAGAAAGACTGGACAGTTTGCTCTTAGCCGTATCGTCTAGATCTACAATGGCCAGTTTCTCAAAGAGTTTGGTCACCACCGGGTAATTTTCCGGATGAACTCCCGTCCGGTCTAAGACATTAGCCGCATCTGGAATCCGCAAGAAACCAGCTGCCTGCTCATAGGCCTTATCCCCAAGTCTTGGAACCTTCTTCAAGTCCTTGCGACTGGTAAAGGCCCCTTCTTCTTGGCGATAGCGGACAATGTTTTCCGTTAAGGTTTTGTTGAGGCCGGAGACATGACTTAAAAGGGCCGGACTGGCGGTATTAACATTGACTCCCACTTGGTTCACCACGGTTTCGACTACAAAGTCTAGCTTTTCTCGTAATTTTTTCTGGCTCACATCATGCTGGTATTGGCCCACACCAATGGATTGAGGATCAATTTTCACCAACTCTGCTAGTGGATCCTGTAGACGACGGGCAATGGAAATAGCCGACCGCTTCTCGACCGGTAAATCTGGAAATTCTTGACGGGCCAATTCACTGGCGGAGTATACCGATGCCCCACTTTCGTTGACGATGACATAGGCCACCTCTGGGAAGTCCTTTAAGACTTCTGCTACAAAGGCTTCACTTTCGCGACTGGCTGTTCCATTTCCGATGGCAATAATCTCGATTTTCCACTCCGTGATGAGTTGGCTCAGACGCTTCTTGGCAGCCTCAATTTCAGAGGCCTTAGCAGGTTTAACCGGATAGATAACTTCTGTGGTCTGGAGGTCTCCTAGCTGATCAACGACCGCTAACTTAGCCCCTGTTCGAAAGGCGGGATCGAAACCTAGGACCATCTTCCCTTTCAGCGGAGCTGTCAATAATAAGTGGCGGAGATTGTCTGAAAAGAGTTCGATGGCTCCCTCTTCTGCCACTTCCAACATTTCAGACTTAAGGCGGCGCTCCATGGCAGGAAGCAGACGTTTTTTCAGACTTTCATCGACCACTTGGGCTAACAAATCCGTTTTTTTGACAAAACGAGCCAAGAAAAAGCGTTGCATCTTGTCCAGCTGGTGTTCAAACTTGATGCGAAGGACTCCAAGTTTTTCACCTCGGTTCAGGGCCAAAAGTCTATGAGGTGGGAGACTAGCAAGACTTTCTGAAAAGTCATAGTAGTTTTCAAAGACTTGCTTGGGATCTTTTTCCTCATCTTTCAACTGACTGATAAGGGTCGAGTTATCACGGACTTCTTGGTAGAGCCAGGACCGGAGACCATGATTTTCAGAAATAGCTTCAATGGCAATTTCCTTAGCCCCTTCGATGGCTACCGCCGCAGTTGGATAGGCCTCAGAAGTCAAAGGTTCTGCAGCAGCTTCCAGATTGTCTGCACCTTGAAAAATCAAACGTGTGAGCGGAGATAAACCAGCCTCGCGAGCTAGACTGGCCTTAGTTTGTTTTTTCTCCTTATAGGGAAGGTAAAGTTCTTCCAATTCCGTCATTTTTTCAGCTGCTTCAATAGCGGACTTGAGTTCTGGAGTTAATTTTCCTTGTTCTTCAATTTTGCCCAAGATGGTTGCTTTTCGTTCGTCCAAGGCTGTCAGACTAGCCATTCGATCCGCAATGGTCTTGATTTCCACTTCATCCAACCCTTTTGTTTTATCCTTCCGATAACGAGCCATAAAGGGAATGGTCGCTCCTTCAGCAAGGAGGTCCAAAACAGTTTGGACCTGGGTTTGGGTAATTGTTAATTCTTCTGCAATTCTTGTGATATTTTTATCCATAGCTTTAAGTATAGCATAGGGTGGAGATTTTGGGCATGAAAAAACGACCCAAGTTCGGGTCGCTAACTTTAAAAAAATCTCTGTAGCTTTTCCTGATTTTCCACAAAAAAGCTCTCTAGCCATTCCAATCCATACGCATAACTGAATCCTTCAAGTAGCACAGAAAAATCCATATTCTCAAATCCTAACTCTTTCAATGCTCGGAAGGTTTCAAAAGGAGAAGTCATTTTCTCCATTTTAATAATTTTACCAATATCAAGCACATCTTGTTCACGAGAGCTCATAATCTTCATCCCCATCACATAGGTTAGGGGAACAATATATACAGTTAAAGATTGAAAAGAGTATAATCATTCACAGATCTCAAGATCCGGGGCCGGGTTTAAATTGGCCACCTCATTATTTAACCACAGTTCCTCACGCGTATTAATATGAAAAAGTTTCCCAATTTTTGCAATAATCCTATTTATTTCGTGTGATTCCTCATAGAATGCATCCACATCTTGCGTTGCTCGAAGACCATGGTATTCAAGTACAAAACCTCCAACACAGATAATTGATAAATCGAGATTAGCTTGGGTTAATTCTTGATCTAGAGCTTGGAAAACTACTTTCATTTTATCCATGCTTATACTTCTCCATTAAATGTCGCACATTGTTTAAGGGACTTTTTTTATTCAAAGCAACGATATAATCATGAGTTGGAGAACCTATTGAAACTGCCTGTTGTAAACTAACCTTTTGAAAATTCGTTAAGCTTTCAGATTCAATTAATCTCTGAACATCTTCTGCAGTTAAATAAGTGGAAGCCTCAAAAATGACTTTTCTAAGATATCGAAACCAATGAGCAGTATTAAAACGAGAGTTTTCTGCAGCCTTCACCATATATTCATACCAATCCATACACAACTCCTTTCCCTCATATTTAAGAATTGCCAATTCTATTGCTTTTCCCACTTTCATACTATCAAAAAAAAGGATTCTTTCCAATATAAACTGACTCCTTTTGATGATTTAGCCGACTCTTAGTCCTGTTTCATCTACCTCAATATGGTATAATTTTAAAAAACACAGAAAGAGGTTCCCTATGCCTGCCAAAGCTATCATTACTATTTTTGGTGCCAGCGGAGATCTGGCCAAGCGTAAGCTGTATCCAGCCCTATTTCGTCTCTTCAAAGCTGGAAAACTAGCAGACAATTTCGCCGTTATTGGAGCGTCTCGCCGTCCTTGGTCCAAGGAAGAATATGAAGCCGTTGTCTTGGAATCCATTCAAGATTTAGTGACGGAACAAGCTCAAGCTCAAGAATTTGCTTCTCGTTTTTACTACCAAAGTCACGATGTGACCAATGTAGCAGATTATCAGAATATCCGAGCTCTCCAAAGCCAGCTCAATGATCGTTACCGGGCAGAAAATAACAAACTCTTCTTCCTCTCCATGTCTCCACGGTTCTTTGGAACCATCGCCAAACACCTCAAATCCGAGAGTATCATCGATGGACTTGGTTTTGAACACCTCATTATCGAGAAACCATTTGGAACCGATTTAGAATCTGCATGTGTGCTCAACGAGGAACTGATGGATTCCTTCCGTGAAGATCAGATCTTCCGGATTGACCATTATCTAGGCAAGGAGATGGTCGAAAACATTTATGCTATGCGGTTCGCTAACCCCATTATCGATCGCATCTGGGATCGCCACTCCATTCACAACATCCAGATTACATTAGCCGAGCAGCTAGGTGTTGAAGAGCGCGGAGATTATTATGACCAATCCGGCGCCCTTCGGGATATGGTTCAAAACCATGCCCTACAGATTTTGTCCCTTTTAACCATGGATAAACCCCATTCCTTCAGCAAGCATGATATCCGGGCAGAAAAGGTCAAGGTCTTCCAATCCTTGAAGAAACCTGGTGTAAAAGAGCTAGCCAGCCACTTTGTACGGGGACAATACACCGCTAACCAGGATTTAGCAGGCTATCGCGAAGAGCCTAAAGTAAATCCAGAATCCATGACCGAGACTTACTTCGCCGGAGTCTTCTTTATCGACAGCGACCGTTTCCGCAATGTCCCTATGTTTATCCGCACCGGTAAACGCTTGGCTGAAAAGGCTACACGAGTGGATATTGTCTTTAAACAAGAACAGACCATTTTCAATGAGAGTTTAGAACCAAACATTTTAACCCTCTACATCCAACCTGAAGAGGGCATCTCCTTGCGCTTCAACCAAAAAGAACCTGGCTATGATTTCAAGATTGTTCCTCAAGCCATCACTTCTTTCGACCGAGCTGAAGGACCTGAAGGCTATGAGAAACTGATTTTCGAAGCCCTTCAAAGCAATTCATCCAACTTCAGCCACTGGCATGAAGTGAAGGCCAGCTGGAAGTTGATCGACAAAATCGAACAAAGCTGGCGCGAAGACCAAAGTCCCCTCCACTTCTACCCAGCCGGTTCCCATGGACCTGAAGCTGCAGACAAGCTTCTTGCCCAATTTGATGCCAAATGGATTTGGTAATCGCAAAAGGATTCGCGCTGCGAATCCTTTTTATAATTCCCAATTTAAACAGATATCCATTCACAATCAAGAGTTTTGTGATATACTCAAAGTAAGTAAAATATACTTATCAAAAGATGGAAAGGAGTTAAACCAATGGAAAAAACAAGGATAAGTTCTGTTGATTTATATAGCAACGAATTAGCTCAGGCTTTGTTGGAAGTTCCTAATTATAAACTTGAGGCGATTGTTGCTCATCACATTGCAAGACAATATGCAAATCAGGTGGATTTTGATGATCTAAATTTGATGCACGTTGGGGTTAACTCTATTGCAAACGTCATCATTCATAATATTAAACCTGAATATCTTCAAGTCAGTTAGTAAAATTTGATTACATACACATGTCCATTGGAGCGATTAGAGAAATCTAGTCGCTTTTTTGAACTTAACTGAGTATTCTATAGAATCCGTTTCCAGTTTTTATAGTCTTTTCTCGAAGTTGTAAACTAACTCTACCAAAAACAGGAGCTGTACTATGACTGAATTCTTAAGTAACACAGATATTGTTGTGAATTCTCAAGAAGAATTTGATCGTGTTCTAGATATCCTTTATAATCCAAAACCACTAGCCCCAGATGTGATTCGACGATTTAAAGAAGCAGAAAAACTAAACATTAAAGTAGATCTCTATAATCGTGAAAGTTGGGAATAAGAATGTTAGACTAATTGATTACCAAGCATGGATTGATAACCCCTAAGCAGTTTTAGGTGAGTTCAATTGTGGTAATCTAGTAAAAATAATATCAGCTTATTAAATTTTAGTTAGCAAAAATACTTTGACGCAGTGGTTGACTGGAGTTTTCATTCGCCTTTCAGGCTCTGTAAACATCCTAATCAACTTTGACATGAACTTCGTTCATTTCATCTAGAAACTCTAAAGGCATTCAACATGCCTTTAGACCGGGGGTGGGAGTGAAACGATTTGGGGATAAATCGTTTCAGCTTACAACTTGAAATAAAGACTTGTAACGAACTCTTTTTTAACTAAATGAGTTCTTTCCCACTCCTAAGAAGTTGTAAAAAAACTAAATGCTCATCGTCTACTTCTATTAGCCACTCCAAACAAACAAGTTTTTGGAGTAATGGCTATTTCGCTTGTAACGACTACACTTATTCAAACAGGTGAAAGTCCACTGTATCGGTTTCCGGTACTCAATATTGATTTACTAGGAGTTTCAGAGTCGGTCCAGAACCAAAAATTAGGAACGTTTTTAGTTCAATCAGCTTTTAGAATAGCCCTTTTAATTGATGCTCTTCTTCCACTTCACGGTGTCCACCTAGAAGCCCTTGAAGACGCTATTGAATTCTACGAAAAACTAGGGATGACTGACTTGGGTTGCTACTACCCTGGTCGACGATTTACGCAGATATTCCTTTCAATGGATAGGCTGAGGGACTCTACAATGTCCCGTTTTTCAGACCCTTACCATCTTAGCGACTAAGGGACCTCTATTTGTATTTCTAATTGGGAATAGTAAAAGGATTCGCGCTGCGAATCCTTTTTTAAATCGTATCTTCTTTGGTTTTATACAAAATAATGCCAACCCAAACAGAGATTAAGGAAGGGAGGACTAGTAAGGTCAAAACACTGGGGTGCGTTAGGTCCCACTTTCCAAATTCACTAGCGGATAATTCCGCTAGTTTTAAAAAGCTGTTCAAATTGTTAAAAAGGTCCTGATAAACCGTCACATAAATCAAGAGCCACTGGATAATGTATTCACAAAGGGTTTGTACCTGGTTCGAGATGGAAAAGGTGGGGAAAAACCAACGATTGATCCAGTAGAGAATAAAACCATTGAGAACCGCCAGTAACAAGACCACCACAAACAATGAACTTCCTGAATCTAACAAAACAAGGGATACGTCTGAAATGGTAATGAGAAAAGCAAACAGCGTAAATAAGATCATTCCAATGAAGGCTTCACCTGCCACCAGTAACAATGCCTTGAAAAGATTAAAACGCTTGCCTTTCTCCAAGTTCGCCAGGTAACCTGAAAAAGCAAATAAGAGTAAGAGGCCTAAGAGTGCCATCTAAAGTCTCCAATCTATCACATATAGTCTTTTAGTTTACTTTTAGTACAAGGCAGCGAGTCGTAGACAGTACTGAAGTACGGCAAGACGAGCTAACACAGTAATAAAAGATAAACTAAAAGAGTATATACCAAAAAGTGAAGGCTGGTACACCAAGGTCCAGCCTCATATTAGATAAACCGAATTCCGTCAGAAATAACCTTAGTCAATGTCCGACACAAAAACGCCATCCAAGAGGGAACGCATAAATTGTTCAGACTTGAAGTCACCAATATCGTCCAATTTTTCCCCAAAACCAATTAGTTTAACGGGAATATCCAATTCTTGACGGATCGCTAGCACAACGCCACCGCGGGCGGTACCATCGATTTTGGTGAGGACAATCCCTGTCACCGGGGTAATTTTCGAAAATTCTTTAGCTTGGACTAGGGCATTTTGTCCCGTTGAAGCATCCAAGGCTAGGAGGTTTTCATGAGGTGCATCTGGAACCACGCGCTGGATAATCCGACCAATTTTTTCCAACTCAGCCATCAGATTGTCTTTGTTTTGTAAGCGACCAGCTGTGTCAATCAGAAGCACATCAACACCTTCAGCTTGAGCTCGCTCCAAGCCATCATAAACGACGCTGGCGGGATCACTTTTTTCAGGTCCAGTTACAACCGGAACATCGACGCGGTTACCCCATTCAACCAACTGAGCCACAGCACCGGCTCGGAAGGTATCCGCTGCCACCAACATAACCTTACGACCTTCTTCTTTATAGCGATAGGCCAATTTTCCAATGGAGGTGGTTTTCCCGACTCCATTGACACCTACAAAGAGCATGACAGTGAGACCTTCTTGGAAGTTGATTTCTTCTTCGTAATGGCCATCTTTATCATAGATGTCTACTAATTTTTCAATGATGACCCGGCGAAGATCTTCCGGTTTTTTGGCATTTTCCAGACGTGCTTCTTGACGAAGATCTTCCGTTAATTGCGTTGCGACCTGGACACCGACATCACTGGTAATCAAGAGCTCCTCTAATTCCTCAAAGAACTCCTCATCCACCGTTCGGAAATTGGCAAAGAAAGCATTGAGGCTTTCCAAGAAACCTGAGCGGGTTTTCTGCAAGCTTCGATTGTACTTTTCAGTCTCGGTTTCCCGACGTTTGCGGACTTCTTCCAAGGCCTCCTGAAATTGTTCTTCCTCAACCTTGCGGCTAGCCGCATCCAGTTGAGCGCGCATTTGTACGTAGTAATCTGGTAAGGTGTCGGCTGTTACCTTTTCAACTTCTGAAGTCATTTCTTCAGAGGCTGCCTCAGAAACTTCTTCTAACTGGCTCTCCATTAAGCCTTCAGATTCAGTTTTTTCTTCAGTGGGCAACTCAGGTTCAGATGCCATTTCCGCTCCGTCTGCCTCGGCCGCCTCACTTGCCACTGTCTCTTCAACTTCTTCCTCAGCTGGTTCCTTTTTCTCAACTCCAAATAGGCGATCAAATAGCCCCATGTTCTTTCTCCTTCAATACATATTCTTCAACGGCACGAGCGACCCCGTCCTGGTCATTGGTCCAATCCAAGACCTTCCAAGCCACTTCTTTCAAGGCTGGCACTGCATTGCCCATGGCAACCCCATAACCTGCCCATTCAATCATGCTTAGGTCATTGGCCTCGTCCCCAAAGGCCATAACCTGATCCCTGCTTAAGCCTAGGAGAGCTGTCAATTTCTCCAACCCTCTTGCCTTATCCGCCTCTTTTGGCAACCACTCTAGCAATTGATCTCTGGACTTAAAGATTCCATATTTTTCAAAAAATGGGGCTGGGATTTGTTCTAAGGCCCCATCTAAAGCAGCTGCGTCATGAGCTGAGATACACTTATTATAAAAAGCTTGCTCATCTAAATCGGCAAAGGAAATCAAGGTGAAATCTAAGCTTGGGTTGAAAGACTGGTAACGTGAGGTAATCGGTCCTTCAATATTAAAAACTGTCCCTTCCTGGATAACATCCAAGGGTAAGCCCAAGTCGCGGCTAAGCTGGTAGAGTTCCTGAACTTGGTCGTAGCTAAACCGAGCCTCCGCTAAAATCTCCCCTGTATTGCGTTGGATCAAACCACCATTAAAGGTAATCGCATACTCTTCTTCCTGAGCATCCAGCTCCAACTCCTTTAACAGAAAATCCATGGCTTTAAGCGGACGTCCTGTCGTCAAAACGACCTTTACCCCCTGCTCCCGTGCAGCGGCAAGGGCTGCCTTGGTTCGTGGACTGATCTTTTTGTCGCTCGTTAATAAGGTTCCATCCAAATCAAGGGCAATTAAACGAATATCCATCAAACCATCTCCTCCATATATGTAAGCACAGAGCCCTCGCTCGCAGGGCCAATCACTCGGTCTGCCAAAGCCTTAATTTCATCTTTCGCATTTTCCGGACTAATGGCCAAACCAGCCAATTCCAACATCTGACGATCATTAAACTGATCTCCAAAAGCCACTAAATCATCCGGATGCCAATCCTTCATAATCAACAAGCGCCCAAGAGCACCCCCCTTATCAATCCCTGTAGGAACAATATCTAAGGTTTGGAAGCCCGTTGTCATCACCGAATAATCTGGTAAGGCCTGCGCAATCCAAGCCAAGCCTTCGACCATTTCTTCCGGTTTCAAATTCAGAGTTACCTTGAAAATCGGTTCCCGGATTTCCTTTAAATTCCCAATCAACTGAACGTTGGGATGGTAACGACGTGAAAAGGCTAAGTATTCCGAATCAACCGTATTTAAGGCATAAACCTCATTCTCCGCAGAAAAAATCAGCTGATTTTTATCGACATAAGGACTGGATTCCAAAATCGCAAATAATTCTTCCACCGCCAGCTCATCCATCGTGCGAGACCAAATGACTTGCCCCCGCTCTTCAATAATCGACCCATTTTCACCAATCAAATAAATCCGATCCCGAAAGGGTGCAAACAGTTCCCGCATGGAAGCAATTCCCCGACCAGACGCTGCCGCAAACACAATCCCTTTCTCCTCTAAACGATCCAATAACTTCGAAAAACGTTCCTGGTCAAATTGATGATTGCCATCCAAAAACGTACCGTCTAAGTCTGTCGCAATGATTTTCATAACCCACTCCCTTGTCTTCTTGAAATTTTCATTGAGTTCATACGTTCCTATTATACCAAACAATCCTAGAGGCTGGGGAACAGGAAATAGAAAACGGAATCTGCCCAACATAAAACAGATTCCATGATAGTCAAAAGATGAGAATAACAGAAGGGAGAACCTACTAGTAATTAGATAGACAATCAGCTCTCTACATACACAGATAAGGTTTGAGACAATACTTGATTTGAATAGAAAGTCAATACCGCAACGAACCTCAAATAGCCACTAACAGTAGGATTTCAACCGATTGGACACCCATTTCGACCACATAGACAAACCCTCTATCATTTTCAAATTTTCCATGGTTTAATAGATGTAGAAAGGAGGAGATGTTATGAAGGTAAAAATAACCATTGATCCATCATTTTCCGAAGATTTAGTGCATTTCAAGATTCGCTCTCTTACTCCTCAACTCTCTGAACTCATTGCCTACGCCAATCACATTGAACAATCAAAAGATCAATTGACTGTCAAATTAGACCAAGAAATTTATTTCTTAAAATGGAGAGAGATTACTAGAATCTATCTGGAAAATCGAATCTTGCAAGTTCGTGCCAAGCAACAAGTCTTTCATGCACAACTACGACTCTACCGGATAAAAGAAATCATGCCCCCTCATTTTTTACAGATTTCTCAGTCAGAGGTCGTAAACTTGGATCAGATTAAACACTTAGAATTAACCACGAATGGCTTGGTTCTCATTCATTTTCTGGATGGTGATCAAGCCTATTCTTCTCGTCGCTATCTGAAAACCATCAAGGAGGTCTTAGGATTATGAAGAAATTGTTTACTATTGTAACCCGTTCCATTTTTATGGGTTAGTCATTTCTCTACTTACATCTGCCCTATTCGGTCAAGGGGACTACTATCCCCTCAACCCTTTCTCAGAAAGCGGAAAATTTTATCTAGCTCACTTTAATGAAGTTGGCACCTTTGTCATATCAATCCTGATTTGGATTGGAGTTGGTCTCTTATTTTCCTGGAGTGATACTTTCTTCCACAAAGACTGGAGTCTCCTTCGAATGACCCTGACCCACTTCATCGTTACTAGTCTTGGTTTTATACTCTTTTAGTTTATCTTTTATTACTGTGTTAGCTCGTCTTGCCGTACTTCAGTACTGTCTGCGACTCGCTGCCTTGTACTAAAAGCAAACAAAAAGACTATACCTCCCTAGCTCTACTTGCAGGCTGGTTCCCTCTCAAATGGCAGGCAATCCTTCTTTTTGAGACCATCTACGTTTTCATTTATATCCTTATTTACTTCATCAATTATCAAAAAATGAAAAAAGAGATTGGTTTGATCAACCAAAATCTCCAACAGGAACCATAGCAGACGAAAAGGTAGGCATCCAGTCCACTTGAGTGGATTTGGATTCCTACCTTTTTAGTCTGTTTCTTATTTCCAAAGGGGCAATCGTTGATCGACATGGAATTTGCTAATACAATTGCGGCCTTTTCATACACTAAAATGAATAAAACGACACAAATTAGGAAATTTTACGATATTCAACTTCTAACTCAGCTAGATTTAGACAATAATCTTTAGTTTTATCATTTATCTGCGGTCTTTCATCTCCCTCAACTATAACCGATCGTATGATAGCACACCTTGATTTTATTGCCTTAGTACGTGGTCTTAAATAATTCAATTCATTCAACAAAAGATCGTAATATTTTGGATTCGTAATTTTAACACCATCCATATTTAACAATTTTCGAAATTTTGGTGGTACCGGAAGCATATTATTTAACAGTAACGATGCAATTTGAACACGATTTGAATCATATATTGGCATTACAACAAAACTAGTGCGTTTCTTTTTAGAACTCAAAGGAACAAAATAATCTATATTCTCAACTGTTAACATAATGCCAATGTATGGACGAGCCCCTTTACGGCCATAAAATTCTTTATTGAGTGGAACTCTTTCATCAACTTGTCTCAAAATATTCAAATATGAAGAATCAATTTGATAGAACTTCATTTCTTGCATCGTTCCCCTCCTGACAAAAATAAGGTTGTCAAACGACAACCCATTTTAAACTTCCAGTATGGCACGGAATCTCCAAAATTAAAACTTCCAGTATGGCACGGAATCTCCAAAATTAAAACTTCCAGTATGGCACGGAATCTCCTTGAAGACAACAAGTATCATATACAAACTCGTTTATCTCTACTTAAATTATATCAAATGTGTGAAACAAGTCAAACAAAAACCTGTTTCATTAAAAGATTTCTACAGTGACTGCTTTAACAACTCTTGCAATCCATCAAGGTCAATATCGGCCAGTTTATTAATATAAACACAGCCCTTGCCAGTCTTGTATTTCCCTAAGGACTCAAGCAAGGAAGCTTGTTCCTCAAGAAAATTTGGATCAAAGTACAGACAAAATGTTGTTTGTCTGGGCGCAAAGGCCAAGCGTGGTGTAATGCCTGTTCGACCAGAATCCAGGAGATACTCAGTCTCTCCAAAACCAATAATTCTAGGGTACCATACAAGAGGATTTTCTTGACTGATACTGGTATAGAGTTCAAGAAGTAAGTGGGCATCTGCTTGTTTTTTTACGGATGAGATGTTTTGAAAAATCTCTTCTACATCCTGTCCCGTTGGGGCGAACTTGTTTTCTGCCATTCGTCTATTTACCTAATTCTTGTGTTCGTTGGACTGCTGCACTGATGGCTTGCATGAGGGCAGAGCGGAATCCATTTTTTTCCAGACTGGCAACCCCAGCAATCGTGGATCCTCCTGGTGAGGCCACTTCTTGTCGGAGTTGGGCTGGGTGCTTGTCCGAATCAAGAACCATCTGGGCAGATCCTAAAAGGGTTTGAGCCACTAGGAATTTAGCATCCGCAGCTTGGATCCCTTGTTCTACACCGGCATCTGTAAGGGCTTCAATCATTTGATAGACAAAGGCTGGACCACAGCCTGCTAAAGCTGTGGCAGCATCCATCAGCTTTTCGGGCACTTGCATGAGTTGACCACTTGGAGCTAATAGGGTTTCCACCACAGGTGCCAACTCTGCATTCGTTAAACTGTAGGTAGTCATGCCCTGGCCAATGGCTACTGGTGTGTTGGGCATGATCCGAACGAGATTTTCCTCAGGTAGGTGCTGAGAAAGACTGGTTAACGTCACGCCGGCAGCCATGGATACCCAGATTGTTCCCGGTTTTGCTAGAGGTGCAAGTTGGGAAACCAAGTCTGCTATCAAGTAGGGTTTCAAGCCAAGGAAAATGACCTCTGCTTGAGCAGCAATCTCCTCATTGCTAGCTAGTTTTGCCCCTAACTCCTCTGCTAGTCCTTGAGCCTTGGCTGGATTGTGGTTACTGAGGAAAAGCTCTGTGTCCTCGGCCTTGGCTACTGCCTTAGCCAAGGAACCACCCATATTGCCAATTCCAATAAATCCGATTTTCATGGCTCTCTCCTATCGAATGTGGCCTTGACCGCTGACAACATACTTGTAAGTTGTCATTTCTCTTAGCCCCATCGGACCACGCGCATGCATTTTTTGAGTTGAAATGCCGAGCTCACAGCCCAGGCCAAATTCGCCTCCGTCCGTGAAGCGGGTGGAGGCATTGACATAAACAGCTGCAGAATCCACCATCAAGGTAAAGAGGTCCGCTGTTTCTGAATGATTGGTCACAATGGCTTCAGAATGACCGGTTGAGTGCTCATTGATGTGCGCGATGGCAGCCTGCGCATCGTCGACCACTTTCACCGCCATGATGTAATCCAAAAATTCGGTGTCAAAATCTTGTTCACCTGCCTGGGTCGATTGTTTCAAGAAAACTTGAGCTTCTTGGTCTGCTCGCAATTCCACTTTCCCCTCCAAGGCTGCCTCAAAAGCTGGTAAAAATTCAGGAGCAATGTTCTTATGAACAACTAGAACTTCAGCCGAGTTGCAGACGGATGGGCGGCTGGTTTTAGCATTAACAGCAATGGAGACCGCCATGTCTAGATCTGCATCCTGATCAATATAAACGTGGCAAATTCCTGTCCCTGTTTCAATCACTGGAACTGTCGCCTGCTCTACAACTGCTAGGATGAGTCCAGCACCTCCCCGTGGAACCAATAGATCAATCTTACCCTTGGCCGTCATCATTTCCTGGGCTGATGCACGGCTGGTGTCCTGAACCAATTCAATAACACCTGGGTGGACGCCAGCTTCTTCTAAACCAGCTTTCAAAGCAGTTACAATCGCTTGAGCAGAATGAAAGGCCTCTTTTCCTCCCCGTAACATGACCGCATTGCCACTCTTAATGGCTAGAGCCGCCGCATCAGACGTTACATTGGGACGACTCTCATAAATCATCCCGACCAAGCCAAAAGGAATCGACCGTTTTTGAATCCGCAACCCATCTTGACGAACATGCTCTTCCAAGACTAGGCCAACAGGATCTTCTAAATCAATCAAGACCCGAATTCCTACCGCCATGGCCTCAATGCGTTCCTTGGTCAACAAGAGCCGGTCCTGCATAACAGGACTGATTCTTCCCTGGGCCGCTTCCATATCCAAGGCGTTCCCGGCTAGAATGGCATCTGCTTGAGCTTCAAGTTGATCCGCCATAGCTGCAAGCGCCTGGTTTTTCACCTGACTGCTGGCCAAATTGATAGAGGCCTTGTGCTCCAATAATGAATCCAATAATTCTTGTGTCGTTTTCATACGTCCTCCTATAGGGTTACCCAATCATTGCGGTGAATCAACAGTCCCTCAGCCTTACCATCTTTCAAGGCCCGCTCCAAATCCGCAGACGACAGACGCACGCGCCCCTTACCAATCAATTGATGCGACTCTTGACTGTAGACTTCAACCACCTGTCCAACTTCAAATTCGCCTTCCACCTGCACCACTCCGGCCGCCAGCAAACTCCGGCCCTTATGTAAGAGTGCTTCGACAGCTCCTGGGTCAACTTCGACTAGAGCATCCACCCGGGCATAGAAGGCCATCCACTGTTTCCGCTGATTCATGGCATGGTTATTTTCTAAGAAGTAAGTGCCGCGATTTTCTTGTGTCACAGCCTGCAAAAGGGCTGTATCTTCTTTAGAGGAACAGATAAAGACTGGGACTCCAGACTTGGTTGCAATTTGAGCCGCCTGGAGTTTGGTCGTCATCCCCCCTGTTCCATTGGAGGAGCCAGCCCCAGCTGCCATGGCAAAGAGTTCTTCACCAATGGACTCAATCACTGGCAAATGCTGGGCATTGGGATCCTGATTGGGATTAGCGGTGTAGAGTCCATCCACATCCGTAAGTAGAACCAAAAGATCTGCCTTCAACAAGGAAGCCACTTGAGCAGATAGGGTATCATTATCACCGACCTTAATCTCCTCGATAGCGATGGTATCATTTTCGTTAATAATCGGAATGGCCCGCTGCTTTAGTAAAACCTGCAGGGCTTGCGAAGCATTCTGATAACGCCGGGCATCCGCAAAATCATCCTGGGTTAAGAGAATCTGGGCTGTGACAATCCCGTCCTTCATCAGATTCTGAGTGTACTCTTCAATTAAGAGCCCTTGCCCTACAGCAGCAGAAGCCTGTTTTTCCGCAATCTTAGTCGGTCGTTTGTCAAAGCCCAAGCGACGGAACCCCGCCGCAATGGATCCCGAGGTCACCAAAACGATATGGTGGCCTTGCTGGTGCAACTGGGCTAATTGGTTGGTGATCCGAGCTATCTTAATCCGATCCAGATTGCCATTTTCCTGGGTCAGGGAAGATGTACCGACTTTAAATACAATGGTTTTCTCTGCCATAGTCATCTCTTTCCTTTTTCTGATTGGAAAAATTATACCACAATTAGAGACAGATTTTCAGAACCGCTCCAGTCAAGGGATCCAAGACGACCCTATTTCCCTTAAAGGTCAGCCCTTGTTGTTGATCTACAGGAATTCCAGTCATATTCACCTGCTCACCATCCACTAGAACTTGCCAGGATTTTGCGACTTCTAACGGAGGCAGACTGATTTCCCGAGCTTGATCATCCGCATTGACCAGGACCATCAAAACTTCTTCAAGGCTGGCATTTAGTTGATAAGCGATAAACAGATCTTCGCCTACCCCTGGGGTGAGGAGGTGCACCTTTTCATCCACTTGCTGCCGATCTGACAGACGAAAGACCTCTTCTGCTTTTCGCAAGGCAATCAGACCACGGGTATACTCAAGAGTCTGCACAGCATGGGGATAAAGCTCCTTATTTCGAACTTTAGCCCAATCAAAGCGATTCACCGCATCTGAAGCATCATAGGAATCATGGATAAAATAAGGATACTGGAAGGGATTTCCATCCGCATCTTCAAGGAGATAGGATTTATGAGGCTCCAGGTTCTGGGCAACCGGCTGCTCAAAATCAGGGTGGCGGAATTGCTTGGTCCGACCATACTCCTGACCAGCATGCAGAAAGGCTGTCCCTTGAGAAGTAAATAAGAGCAGTTGCCCCAGACGAATACGGCGGTGAATTTCCGCCATAATTTCTGGATGGGCTGGATCCTTACGAATGGATTGGGCAATAATGTCAAATAATGGCAAGTTATCATGAGCCTCAATATATTGGATAACATCCCCTGGTTGATCCGCCTCAAAGTTGGAAGGTTGAGCCTTAAGAGACTGGAAGAGGTCGTCAATATCGGTCGGACCGCCCGTTAAGAAGGCCGGCTCCCCTTCGGTTGGATAACCAGACTTGAGGCTATTGCGGAAATGATCTGAAAAAACAGCCACCTTATCTGTCTCGGACATCCAGTCTTGATCGGCAGCAGGACTTGTATCGTCTTCATCTCCGACATAAGTACGCCAGCCTTCACCTAAAATCAGAGCTTGAGGATTGATAGCCTTGGCGATATACGATATTTGTTCGATCGTCTCCGCATCATGGTCTCCCATCATATCAAAGCGGAAACCATCCACCTTGTAAACATCCATCAAGTAGGCAATGGATTCAATCATGATCCGACGGGTCATGGCATGGGTTGAGCCTAAGCGACCTCCACCAAAACTGGTTCGAGCTTGGCCATCCTCATCCATGAAATGGTAGTAATGAGGCTGCAAATCTTCAAAAATCCCTAGCTGGGCAGTATGATTATAGACAACATCCAGAATGACCCCCATGCCCCGAGCATGAATGGCTGCGACTAAATCCTTCAATTCCTGAATCCGAAGTGCTGGATCAGCTGGATTTTTGGAATACATCCCTGTCAATGCAAAATAATGTTGGGGATCGTAACCCCAATTGTAATTGGTTCCTCCAGATGCATAATCCCACAGACCTTGCCGGGCTTGAAATTCATCAGCCAGATAATAACTAAGTACAGGTAATAGTTGGACGTGTGTCACTCCTAGCGACTGGATGTAATCCAGCCGTTCCTCCATGGCTTTAAAGGTTCCAAAAGGAGCATCTAATTCTTTCAAAGTTTCAGGATCAGAGGTGAAGTCACGCACATGGACTTCATAAATAATGGCGTCTTCCCGTTTTTTGAAACCTGGTATTTTCACATAATCTAAATCCCTACGACCAGTCGCTCTTGGATCCAGAATTGCTCCCTTGGCGACTTGGTAGGCCAGCCCCCTATGTCTCTGTTCACTAGACCAAGCTGCCAAGGACGGAGCGTAGGGATCCAAAACTCGTACAATCTGGTCGCCACGATGGATTTGGAAATGGTAAAAATACCCCCGTAAATCGGTGATTCCCAACTCCTTGTTGGCGTCCAAATCCAAGGCCCAGACTCCCTTTTCTTCAAGATTCATAGAAATCAAAGCCACTTCTGCATCCGCATCGTCCTTGTCATACAAAACAAGTTCAACCAACCGGGCGGAAGGAGACCAAAAAGCAAAGCGAACGTGACTCCCATCTTCTCCCACTACAAGTCCCAATCGGGCCGCGGAGGCCGAGAACTGATCCATCAATTTCCAATCCAGAAAGCTATCCACAAGGGAATCCCCAACTTGAACCTGATAAGGTGCTGCAGCATCCACTTGCAAACTCGCTTTAAGGGAGAAGGATTGTCCTTCATTTTGCCACTCGGTCTCCTTAACCAAAATCGCCTCTCCTTCTGAATTCCGAATCTCCACCAATTCCAGTAGCGAATCCAAATCCAAGTCTGTTTTCTCGGCTAGATAGACGACTAGTTCTTTTTCACTGATTTGCTTGGCACTCTTCACAGTATGGACTTTCATTTTCCCTGCTCCTTCATCTTGTTGAAATCGCTTTCTATTATAGACTCAAAAAGACCAGCTGTAAAGGGATTTTGATAGACAGAAAATAAAAACCTATGTTAAAATGAATATGAAATAGGAAAAAGAGGTATCCCCATGGATAAACGAGTTTGGTCCAGTCGCCGTCTGGCCTTTTTGGCCGTCATGGCAGCTTTTTGTTTTGTTGGCCGCCAAGTGACGGCTGCCCTACCCAACATTCAGCCCGTCACCGCCATCTTAATGATGTTAACCCTGCAATTGACCTTGGCAGATGGCGTTATCGTAGCAGCCCTTACGATTGTCATCTCCAACATTTTCTTGGGGATGGGGCCTTGGACCATCTATCAGATCCTGACTTATACGATCCTCATGGCAGGCCTCTATGGCCTCCGCCCACTCTATCGAAGCCTAGCTTCCAAGCCCAAAATTAGGCTGATTCTGTTTAGCATGATCGCCTTTCTCTTCGGCTTCCTCTACGGTTTCGTCATTTCCTTTTTCTCCGCTCAAACCTATAGCGTCAGCAACTTTTGGGCCTACTACCTGCAAGGACTGCCCTTCGACCTCCTGCACGCTCTAGGCAACGCTCTTTTCTACCTGATCTTGGAACCTATTTTAAGTCCCCTGATAAAGGTTTTACGCAAACAATATCATTTTTAAGGAGTTTTTTATGAAGAAACTTGCCCTGCTCGCCCTTACTGCCCTAGCCCTTACAGGTTGTGCTACGAACAACCAGTCTGCCACAGAATCCTCTTCATCATCGGCTGCGTCTAGCAGCCAGGTTGTGGAGTCCAACATTACAGTTTCTGTGACCCAAGACGGTAAAGCCATTGAAAACAGTCCTTTTGAACTTTCTTTCAAAGAAGGCGATAAATTGCTAGATGTCATGAAAGCGCAAATGGACATCAAAGAAGAAAACGGATTGGTAACCTCTATCAATGGCGTTGAACAACAACCAGATGAGCAAAAATACTGGCTCTTTGACGTCAATGGCCAAATGAGCGACAAAGGAGCTCAAGATGTTGAACTCAAAGATGGCGACAAGATTGATTGGAAGTTGGAAGCTTATCAAGGTGAATAGTCAATCGAGCAGGAGCTAATTAATGGCACTTCTCACACCACCGTACGTACCGTTCAGCATATGGCGCTTCAATTAACTTTTAACTCATGTCCTTTTAAGTAATAATCTACAACTAGCCAGTCCTCGCCAAACGAGGACTGGCTTTGATATTACTCTCTTTAATACTGACTTTTGAACCACTAGTTGATAATGGTAACTCCAACCTGACACCTTAATCCTCTATCCATCTATGTACCTCTAGCATCAATAAGCCCCAAAGTCGTCGTGACTTCTTTTTCCACTGTTTACAGATGATTACCCGTATTCTTGTTCGCAGTCATTCATCTACTTTCAACATCACCGTTTTCATGTTTGTGATTGAAAAGTAATTAAACCAACCTCTGATGACAGAGTTTAGTAGTGTAATTCAGTCACTCAAGCTGATGCTCCATTTCCTAGAAGTTAGCTGCTTGATCTGCCTATTACACATACAGCCGACAATGCTAACTAAATGACAAGTGGATAGGATGTGAAAAAGCCCAAAGGCTTCACAAAAAAATTGTGAGCCTTGGACTTTTAAATTTGATTAATTTTTAATCCCCAATTTATTTGCTTCAATACTAAGTAATTTAAACATACTAAACAAGTATTTTTTTATGTCCTGACCTCGAACTCACTAATCATAAATTTTTCCCAATAATCTAATGATTTTTGATATTCTTCAATTCCTTCTGACTTGACACTTTCAATGTCATCTGAAGTTAAAGGACCATCAGCTACTTCTTTATCTTTTTGAGAATATAATTGTATTTTAGTTTCCGCTAGGGCTACATTACGTGTCACTATCCCACCGTTATTATATGTTGTATTGTAAGTAGCAAAGAAAAGGGGTAGGACATCAAATGGGTATTCTTTAGATAATTTTAACTCTTCTGCTTTAAAGTCAGTAGTTTTATTATCAAATTCTGATAAAAAACCTAACTGATATTCTGTAAATTCTTCCACTGTTTTAAAATTACGATCAGCATATGGTTTATTACGGTTCTCATCCTCTTTAACTGTCATTTTGCTGATTACTTGAATGTTATCGCCATCTTCTTTAATCACAACATCTGCAGTTGATTTATAATCAAAATTATATTTTTTTGATTTCTTAAAAGTAGTGATAATCTTTAATTCGTCACCTAAATTCACTCTATAGATTTGATCAGGATTTTCAAATTTTGCTGAAATTAAATTTTCATCAAGCTCATTGGCAAATAATCCATCTCTATAGCGATTTGTAAATGATTCGTTTTGTTCAGTGTTTTCTGTGGGTTCAGATATTTCGTATTTAACAAATAGTTGAGGTTTACCGCCTTTATCTGGATTAACTTCATAATTGTTCCACCTAATGGCACTTGAATTAGTTCCTTCAACTAAATTATAACCGCTCTTAACCTCAACTTCAAAACTTACTTCTGCATCAAATTTTTGAGTGGTCAAAAATTTTTCAGCGTTTCTATCACAACCATACATAAAAGTAGTAAGCAACAATGACATTACTAAAGCTAACTTCTTCATAATTATACCTCTTTTTAAAACTTCGTATTTTTAACATCGACACGAAAAATTTTAAATCAATCATCATAAACCAATATTCCTATTGCCTGATGTATATCTGTTCAGCATTAAGACCAAAACCATCCCCGATCATAATTCGATCTTGTTCAGTATAGGGATACTCCTCTCCTGTTCGTGAGGGAATACTCATCCCAGCTGGATAGAAAACTAAGGGAGGGCCACCTGGAGATGATGAGGCAGACTGTATTCCGAATATTCCATAATCTCCATTTGGAATATTTTGAACTCGATTGCTTCCTGTAAACTTGGTATTATTCGTTATACCGTTTGCAGTATAAATAAAATGATCACTTCCATCAAATACAACAGTATTACCGTTTGCATTCACCCAAGTTCCCTTTAAGGCTGAATAATCACCCGCAACTAGCGTATTGAGGTCAGCATTACCAACTGTGGTAGTCGTTTCTTCTGCCTTGGCTTCTGAACTTGTTGAAGAAGCTTCTTCCGTTTTAGTGTCAATTTTTTCAAACTCATGCCAGTTAAGAGAGCTTAAATCCAGGGCTGGTTTGTCTTTCATGCCAAGACGTTCAGCAGCATTTTTGGTGAGAATTTCATTTTGATATTCTAGTTCTTCCTTACCATCAGCTAGTGGTTTATACAACCAGGCTGTTGCGATAGGCCCGCTAGCAGATACACGTATTACCAAACCTGATTCATATATTTCGGTAATTCCTTGTGGATACTCACCTGTACCGTAGTTAGCTCCCAGTAGTACCGACTGTCCTCCATCGATGGAATGGATTTCTTTTAACTCATATTTTCTACCATTCTGTTTGGCGACTAGGAGTAATTCTTGACCACTTTCTTTTCCTTTGTAAAAGGTATAGCGATAGTTGTCTAGATTATCTTCACTCAACTTCTGCTTGAAAACTTCTTTTTCTATGTCGTTGAGAGTATTCACAAAGGATTGACGATTGGAGTCAGATCCGTAGATAAATCGACCATAAGCAGTTAAGGTAGATTGATGAGCTTTTTGGGCTTCGTCTGATTTACTTTGTTTCTTTGTTGAACTAGACGTTTCAGAATTGGATGTAGACTTTGAACTTTTTTGAGTTTGTGAAATGGTTTCCTTATGGCTATTCACCTGACCAAATTCTTTCCAATTTAATCTATTCAAATCTACAGGTGTTTGGTCTGACACTCCAAGTGAATTAGCAACATCGTTCATTTGAACGTCAACCATTTGTCTGAGTACTTCTTTTCCATTTTCTGTTGGCTTATATAGATAGGCCGTGCCTACTTGCTTGGAAGAATCAAAACGGGTTACTAGACCTGATTCATAGACTTCTGCGAAAACCCTGTAGGAGCCGGTTGGGATGTGGTTGAAACTAAGTAGTTCAGGTTTACCATTGTTTAGATAATAGACTTCGGAAAGATTATATTTTCCTTGTTCTTGTGTTCCTACCAATAATAGTTCTTGTCCACTCTCTTTCCCCTTATAGAAGGCGTAACGATAGTTTTCCAAATTTGGCTGGTGTTGTTTCTCCATGAAAATCATTTTTTCATAATCACCACTGGAATTAATGACTGTCTGCCGTTCATCCTCCCCTCCGTATATAAAGCGGTTATAGGTTTGTAGAACGTTCGCATATTGTTTTTCAGAAGATTTATTGATAATTTCTTGCGAACTTGTATCCTTGGTCTTAGTTTGATTATCCGCCAATATCGAATCTGTGACAAGACAAGTCAGAACCAGACTCGTAGCTATTAGTAACTTTCCATATTTCATATGAATCCCCTTTCAATAAACTATTATAACCGGATTTTGAGCTAACCACACCAACTGAAACAATTGTTTCAATTTATTCCATTTTAGTTTTGCAGCAACCTGTTTTGAAACTATAGTTTTCTTTACTTTTTTCTCACTTAAAAATATGGTAATTTATACTCATTGGATTCCAAAATCTGAAATTGACAAGCCTTCTTGATTGTGTGGTTTGTACGCCTTATCGACAACTTACATCAGATCCACAGGACTGTTGAATGTTGAACTACCGTCATCGGCTTATCTCGTTTTTTTGAAATTCCGCGAGTATTCTGATTTTGAAATTCGTTAGGTATTAAATATAAGAACATCAATAGGAGGTTGTATGCTTTACGGTAATTTTGGAGCGACTTTTAAAAGGCTGAGGGAAGAACGGGGATTTTCACTTAAGGAAGCTGCTGGAGATGCTGTGACACCGCAATTTTTGAGTAAGTGGGAGAAGGGTCATTCCAATATCAGTCTGACCAATTTAATTTCGGTTTTAGAAAATATAGGAATTGATTGGAACACCTATTTTTACAAAGAACATCATTTTTTTCCTTCTAACTTCATTAAACGTCAATTGGAGATCAATGACTATATTTCAAAAAGGGAATATCTTGAGGCTATACAGGAGTTGAATAAACCTTGGGATAAAGAGGAAGTTAGTGAGTACCAATTGGTAACTTACAAGGCGGTTGTGGGCACCTCGAAAAAGTTGATGTATTCCATTAACTTTTAAAAAAGGGACGCTTGCTCTCCAATTTCCAACAAACGTCCCTTTATTTTCTGTTTTTCCATCCCTAATATCGGGATAATTCTGATTTTTGGGCGCACTAAGCCCATGTATTCAAATTCAGTCGTTTGATCTGTTCAAAACGACAAATATTATACATCAGATTTGTAAGTGTGACATTCGTCTTGG